>JBFXAV010000451.1:0-3239 GCA_050183935.1 Candidatus Korobacteraceae bacterium
CAGGCTGTCGGCTGCGACAGCGGCGGCACGGGGAGAAGCGACTTGTGAGTGCGTTGCCAAACTTTATCCGTTATGTCCTGTTGCTCTTTCAGCGGAGTCACCAGTCCAGAAGCGGTGCCCGGTACGGTGGATGAACACGTCTTCCAGCGTGGGCTTGCTCACGGTGACGGACTGTACTTCGCCGGGAAATGCTTCTACTACGTCGGTGACGAAGCGATGCCCGTGCTGGATTTCCAGGCGAACCCGGCCATCGAGCACCGCGGCCTGTACCTGGAAGCGTTCCAAGATGCGTGCCGCCAGCGCATCCGCGTTCGCGGTCTCCAGCAGGATGACGTCTCCACCGATTTCCTGTTTCAGCTCCGCCGGAGTGCCCAGAGCAACCAGCTTGCCTTCACTCAGGATCGCCAGGCGGTCGCAGCGTTCAGCTTCTTCCATCAGGTGTGTCGTCACCAGCACCGTAACACGTTCCTGGTCGCGCAACATGCGCAGGTACTGCCAAAGGTCGCGACGGGCGCCCGGGTCGAGTCCAGTGGTCGGCTCATCCAGCAGCAGCACCGCCGGATGGTGCAGCAATCCCTTCGCGAGCTCCAGCCTCCGCTGCATTCCACCGGAAAATGTTTGCGCCAGCTCATGCGCCCGGTCAGAGAGCCCTACGCGACTCAGGGACTCTTGAATCCGGGACTGCAACGCCGCTCCGCGCATTCCGTAGAGATGGCCTACATGCCGCAGGTTCTCCGCCGCCGTTAGTTTCTTGTCGATGCTGGCGGCCTGGAATACCACGCCAATCTGGCGTCGCAGGCCGTGCGGGTCGGTGGCGCAGTCATACCCCAGGATTTCGGCGCGTCCGCCGCTTGGCAGCATGAGCGTGGAAAGAATGCGAAAGAGCGTGGTCTTGCCGCTGCCGTTGGGGCCGAGCAGGCCAAAGATCTCCGCCTCGCCGACCTCGAAGGAAATGCCATCAAGCGCCGTGCGGCTTTCGTAGCTATGCCGTAGCCCGGAGACACGAATTACCACGGACATTCCTGCCGGCGTGCGGGCGATCCTGGCGTCAGGCACGGATTGCGCTAATTCGGCGGTCTGCTGTAAAGGCACAGGCAATTCTACGATACCGGCTTCTCCGGAGGCTCCGTTCTCTCAAGGTAGGGCAGGTCAGCGCGCCAGGTTGATCATCATCAGGGCAAACAGCAGCGGGAGGTAGAACACCGTGGCTTGCAGCAGTTGCCGTGCCCGCAGCTTGGATTGCGGCGCAGCCACCGGCCGCTGCAAAGTCGCAAGGCGAAGTCCAAACCAGAACAGCGCCAGGCTCATCACCAACGCGCCAATCAGGTAAACTCCGCCGCTCATACCCATCAGGCTGGGCGCCATACTCACCGGGATGAGCGCCACTGAGTACGCCACAATTTCCCGCCCGGTCTGCACTCCATTGCTTTCCACCACGGGACGCATGCGAATCTGGGCTCGTTCGTAGTCTTCGCGATAGAGCCACGCGATGGAAAGAAAATGAGGAAACTGCCAGAAGAAGACAATGGCGAACAGGACCAGGGCTTCCCAGTCGAAGCCTCCGCGAATCGCGGTCCAACCCAGCACCGGAGGCATTGCTCCCGGGAACGCGCCCACGAACGTGCAGATTGGGGAAACTTTTTTTAGAGGGGTATACACGCCCAGATAGACAGCAGCCGTGAGCAGTGCCAGCACGCCGGTCAGCACGTTGGTCGTCAGTGCCAGGTAGCCAGCCCCGCCGAGCACCATGGTGGACGCAATCAGCGTTGCCCGCAGCATCCCCATACGTCCGCTGGGCAGCGGACGATGCGCGGTGCGCCGCATAAGTGCGTCTGCCTCCCGCTCCATTACTTCATTCAGTGCAGCTGTGCCGCCCGAGACCAGGCCGATGCCGAGCAGGGCGTGCAGCAGAGTCCAGGAAAGCGAAGACACGCCGGACTTTTGCGCGGCGAAGTAAAGTCCTGTCCACGCAGTCATCACGATCAGGCTGGTCACCCGCAGCTTGATCAGCTCACAGTAGTCGGTGAAGGAAAGGGATCGGCTGGCGGCTGCCGCCGATTTCCCGGCTTCTTGAAGCGGCTGGGTGGCGGTGCTCATGCCGTTGCCTCGGGCCGGGCGGAGCGCGCCGATGTTGCCCTTGGAGTCATGGGGATGCCTCGCGTCCTCGACTGCTCCCACTCTGCACTGGGCACGCCTAGGTGCCGGTAGGACTGAATCGCCAGGATCACAGCCGTCGCCAGCAGCAGCGCACCCACCGCCACGTGCGAAACCGTGGACCACACCATTGCCGGCTGAGGTTGCACCGCTCCTACACCATGAATCACCTTGGTCACGAAAGAAAGAAAGCCAAGCCCGAGCTGTACCAGCATGAGGCCCAGCATCAGGATGGCGGGACGGCGCAATGCTTCAATTTCCGAGTAGTACGAGAGCGCTCGCACGGCCGTCCAGGTAAGGATCACGACCACGGCAATGGCATTAATGACGTGCGGCTCCCAGCCCATGCCCTTGTGACGGAACATGCCACCCAAAACAAGCTGGACATAAAGAACCGCCACCGAAAGCATGGCCAGCGTCACCATGCGGGGACGCCGCCGGTCTACCGCAGTCCGTGGTTCCTGCTGCAGAAACCGCCTTCCAGTGAACAGCGCAATCGCTACGGCGATGCAGAAGAAACTCTGGCCAACCACCGCATGCGCGGTCGAAACCGCTGGCGGAAGGAAGTGCAGCACCGTAATGCCGCCGAGAATTCCCTGAATCACAATGGTGCTGAACGCGCCCCATGCAAGCTTTTTCACCCACACCCGCCGGTCTACGGCCCACGTCCAAACGGCAAGGGCTATGGTAAGCAAGCCGGTTCCCGCGGCGATCATTCGGTGACCGTGCTCGAAGAGCACTCCACCCACCATCTCCGGCATGCCAAAGGATCCAAACGAAGTCGGCCAGTCAGGCACCGCCAGGCCAGCATCGTTGCTGGTGACCAGAGCTCCTGCAATGATGAGCACGAACGTCGCGCAGGCTACAAAGGTGGCGAACAGGTGGTGCGGACCGTTATAGGGCGTGGTGAGGGACTTCAGAACCCAACTCCTCTTGGTTGCTTCCGAACTCAATAGCCATCCACTGAGTTCGCCGGAAGGAGGGCTGCTCTGGCAGCCCTCCTTCGCAAGGTTTTCTTGTGCATCGGGTACATGGAAGCGTTGGCTGCGCCTCCCGCGCGGTAGCTGATTTCCGTGGCCTGGGAC
>JBFXAV010000452.1:0-3233 GCA_050183935.1 Candidatus Korobacteraceae bacterium
GCAGACATGAATGCCTGCGTCACCAGAAGACAATAAGCATGTCACCCCGAGCGGAGCGAAGCGGAGGCGAGGGGCCACGCTTTGTTGGCTTCTTCTAAGAGCAATGCATGATCCCTCGACTCGCACTCGCTCCCTACGGTCGCTCGTGCTCGCTCGGGATGACAGAGGATGGGATCTCGCATCTCGGCGGGCTGAAGCCCGCCGCTACCACCCCGCGGCTATTAGCTGGACGCTACCATTCGGGGCGACATCTACCTATTTTTTTAAGTAGGAATTACTGATTCACCCCGCTCGCCAGAAATCCGCCATCGACTGCGAGCACATGCCCGGTGGTGAAGCTTGCTGACTCCGAGGCCAAAAACACCGCCGCACCCGCAAGTTCTTCCGCCTGCCCGAACCGCTTCATGGGCGTACGCATGAGCAATTCCTGCCCGCGCGGAGTTCCTTCCACCAGCTTGCGGTTCATGGGCGTGGCGAAGACGCCAGGGGCGATGGCGTTGACGCAGACACCATGCGGTGCAAGTTCAATGGCGAGCGAGCGCGTCAGCATGGCTACCCCGGCCTTGCTGGCGGAGTAGGCTGCCACTTCATTAAAGGCAACGAAGGACGCCAGCGAGGCGATGTTAATAATACGTCCCCAGCGGCGCTCACGCATGTGCGGCGCAAAGACCTGGCAAGCACGCAGAATGCCGGTAAGGTTGGTATCGAGAATCGAAGTCCATTCTTCTTCCGCAAGGTCCAGTGTGGGAGTGCGTTTGGTGAACCCGGCGGCGTTCACCAAAATATCCACTTTGCCGAACTCTTTGAGCGTGGCATCAAGCAGGCGCTGGAGTGAGCCGCGATCGCAGACGTCCGAAGTAAGCCGCAGGGTGCGGCGTCCGAGTTTTTCGATGGCGTCCGCGGTTTCGTTAACCTGTTCCTGGCGGCGCGAGGTGGCGACAACATCGGCTCCTGCCTGCGCCAGGCCTTCTGCGATAGCGCGGCCAAGTCCGGAGGTGCTGCCGGTGGCAACGGCGACTTTGCCGGTGAGATCAAGCAATGGATGAGGCATGAAAGAGGTCCGTTTGATTTTTCAGATTTGCCTGCTCGGCAGTCGGCAGCAGCAGGTTAGTCAACCGTAGCTGGCTCAAGCCGGGGAACAAGCAGGTGGATCACCAGCAAGGCTACCAGATAGGTGCTCGCCGCCAGAAAGAAGACGGGAACGTAAGAGCCAGTGACTTCGAGCACATAGCCCACCACCTGGCTCACCATCATGCCGGAGAGTGCGCCCATGAGGCCGCCCATGCCGATCACAGAGCCAACACAGCGGCGCGGAAACATGTCGGACACGATCGTGTAGAGGTTTGCGGACCATCCCTGATGCGCGGCGGTGGCCAGAGCGAGCACTCCCACGGCAACCCACAGATTGGATGTGAACGCCGCCGCGATTACCGGTATGACCGAGAGCGCGCAGGTAAGCATGGCGGTCTTGCGGCTGGCGTTGGCGCTCCAGCCACGGCGAAGCAGAAAGGAGGAGAGCCAGCCTCCGCCGACGCTGCCGATATCCGTGGCGAGATAGATGATGACGAGAGGAAGCGCGACTTCCGCCAGCGAGACCCCGAAGCGCTTGTAGAGAAAATCAGCGGTCCAGAACATCCAGACATACCAGACCGGATCGCTAAGGAATTTTCCCATCGCAAAGGCCCAGAGTTGACGGTGCGGGAGCAGCGTTCTCCACTTGATCGGGAAAGTCTTCTCTGGAGGATCACTGCGGATATATGCCAGCTCGGCAGGGCTCACCCGCGGGTGAAGCTCAGGAGGCCTGTACATGATGAGCCAGAAGACGACCCAGATGAAACCAAGCGCCCCGGTAATCAGAAAGCAGGCCTGCCAGCCGTAGCGCAGCGTGATGAACGGGACAATCAGTGCGGCAACCAGCGCGCCAATGTTTGTGCCTGCATTGAAGATGCCAGTGGCCAGGGCGCGTTCTTTCCTGGGGAACCATTCGGCAACGGTTTTGATGGACGCGGGAAAGTTGCCTGCTTCGCCGATGCCCAGCCCGACACGGGCCACGATGAACCCGAACACGCTGCGGGCTCCGGCGTGCGCCATTGCTGCAATGCTCCAGATCACCACCGCGAGCGAAAAACCCTTGCGGCTGCCCAGCCAGTCGATGGTGCGCCCCATCAGCACGAACCCGAGGCCATAGGCGAGCTGGAAGGCGGAGACGATTCTGCTGTAGTCCACCTCGCTCCAGCCCAGCTCGGCGGAGAGCGTAGGCTTGAGGATCCCGATCACCTGGCGGTCGATGTAGTTGATGGTCGCGGCAAAGAACAGCAGCACGCAAATCCACCAGCGATAGTTGCCGACGCTGCCACCAGTAGTGGCGGATAGTTCGGGTTCGCTGAGGGTCTGCTTCAATGGTGCTCCGCCTGTTTGGGATGCCTGTGCAAGAATCGATTTGTTCGCAAGTCGAATTTACGAGCGGCCATGCTCCCATGCACGTGAAATAGTGTCAAGCGGGATAGCTGATGGAATCAGCCCAGCAGGTCGAGCATCCCCTGCATTTCATTGGAGGCTTTGGCATTGCCGGAGCGGCGCGCCGCTTCGATGCCGCGAGTGAACCACTGGCGAGCTTCATTGGCGCGTTCGTGCTCGGAGAGCATCTGTCCTGCCATTTGGTAGGCGGGAACGTAGTCGGCGTTGGCTTCCACGATGGCACGAAACTCTTCGAGCGCGGTTTCAACTTCGCCAGACTTGGAGTACTCGAGCGCGAGGCCATAGCGGGCGAATGAGTCTCCGGGGTTCTGTGCAAGGAACTGCTTCAACATTTCTACTCGGTCCATGGGGAACATAGTATCGCGAGCGGATCGAAAAGCGGCTCTGGAAGAAGTAACCAAAGGAAATTCATAGATCCTTCGCTGCGCTCAGGATGACACCTTTGTTCTGGTTGGAGTCCGCTATCCAGGAAAGTCTGCGAGCGGCCCTTGTCAGATGGCAGAGGCTGTGCAAATGTGAGGGGTGATGTTGAGAGCTTGGAACGTAACCTCGCGATTCGGATGGTTGGTCTTGGCGGCGCTGTCGAGTCTGCTGCTGCTGGCCTCCTGCAACCGAGACCAGGTCTCCGGGCAGGGAACTTCGGCGCAGAATCGGCACCTGCTGTTTGACTTCCGCGAGATGCCGGCGCCGAGCGCAGGAAAAGAATCGTCGACCGGTACACCAGCGGTGTTGGCCGCTCTGTTCCCCGGCTACTC
>JBFXAV010000453.1:0-3226 GCA_050183935.1 Candidatus Korobacteraceae bacterium
ACTTTGGCAATGATATCTGCCCTTGAGGCATTAGGATTTTGCCGCACGTACTCTTGCACCTTGGCGCGTGCCTCAGCCATTGCAGTGTGCAGCTTTTCTTTCTGCTCGTCGGAAAGATTTAAATCGGCGCCGAACTTTTTGATCTCATCTGCTGCTTGGGCGCGTTGCTCTGGAGTCAAATTCATTGTCTTCTCCCTTCAGTTTTATTTGGGTTTGAGGTTTAAGTTAGGGGGCCGTGATTTAGGGCAGAAATGCGATTTCTGCCCAATCGTTGTTTCAAATGTGACGGCTAGGGGGTGGTGGTACACGTGTCCGAAATCTTTTCCACATCCTTGACTTTGATCGTCATTGCTGCGATGGCTGCTGTTCCCGCTTGCTGGCTTGAGGTAGTTGACTTGTTTTGATCTGTATTGTTCTTGTTGCCCGTCATAACGCTCTTTGTGCTATCGACGACTGCTTCCCCTGCATCCTGGGCTCCTTGCCCGACCGTCCGGCCAACGCTTTCTGCCCCCCCCATAATCCCTCCGGTTTTGCTTGAGTTCGGGTCTGCCACTTCCACCGTTACCTCCCGGTTGAGATCCCGTTTGAGTTGACTCTCTTCGCCTTCCAGGCGGTACGTTGCACCATTAGCGGCTCTTAGCATGTAATTTACCTCAGAGCCTGTAAGACAGCCACTGATCTTCTGGCCGGGTTGCGGAATCTGACTACTGGTCGGAGAGGTGGTTTGGGCAAAGGCCAGGGTGTTGGCAGATAACAGAGCTAATAGTGTGACCGAAATTGCTGACATGCAAATCCTCCATTTAGGGTCGATTCAAGAGTGTGGGTACACAATCTTGAAATGAGAAAATCCGACTGATTTCCGCCGTGCATTTCCCGGCTTTACCAGCCAATGGAACTGCCAGCGGACGAATGCAATCCTCACCAGAATTCAAATTGTGAATTGGAATTTGGGGGGCGAGCACTGGTAAAAAATTCAGGGGTGGTTGGCGAATTTATTTCGCGGCTCTCACCTTTTTTCAGCCACTTCAAGGTGCAGTTTTATTCATCCTTCACTTTGAGATCACGCTTGGGAAAGCTAATATTTAAAGTTCCTCCAGGATCTTCCATCCCATGCCCAATCGTCCCAAACCTCTCGTGCTTACCATCCTTGACGGATGGGGCTATGCGCCACCGTCCAACTCCAACGCCATCTCGCTTGCCCGCAAACCGAACTATGACCGTCTGCTGAGCCAGTATCCCAACACGCTGATCCATACGAGCGGGCGCTTTGTGGGCTTGCCTGAAGGGCAGATGGGCAACAGCGAAGTCGGGCACCTGAATATCGGCGCGGGGCGCGTCGTGTATATGGACATCACCCGCATCGACCTCGCCATCGAGAACGGCGAGTTTTTTCGCAATCCGGTGCTGCTCGAGGCCATGAAGAACGCGCGCAACGGAGGCCGCCGTCTGCACCTTTTAGGCCTGCTTTCCGATGGAGGCGTTCACTCCCACATCAATCATCTGTTCGCGCTGCTACGTATGGCCAAGGACAATGGCGTGGACCGCACCTTCGTCCACTGCTTTATGGACGGCCGTGACACCCTGCCGACCTCCGGCGCAGGATACGTGGAGCAGTTGCAGCGCAAGATGCGCGAGTACAACACAGGCAAGATCGCCAGTGTGAGCGGACGTTACTACGCCATGGATCGCGATCGCCGCTGGGAGCGCGAGGCCAAGGCATTCAACGTGATGGTACTCGGTAATGGCGAAGCGGGGCACTATGTGGATCCGGTGCAGGGAATCAAGGACTCCTACAATCGCGACGTTACTGACGAATTCATTGTGCCCTTCGCCTGCGTGGACAATCGCGGCGAGCCGCTGGGCACGATCCGAGATGAGGACTCCTGCATTTGCTTTAACTTTAGAGCCGACCGCGCTCGCCAGATCACGCGCGTCCTGGCCCGAGAGTCGGGCATTACCTCCGAGGCTGGCCGCGATCTTCCCGATGCCGAAGCATTGGACAGCACCATTCCCCGCGATCACGTGCCACGCAATCTGAAGTACGTCTGCATGACGCAGTACGACAAAAAGTTCATGCTGCCTTATGTGATTCCTCCGGAAGCGCTGGAGAACATTCTTGCGAACATCATGGGCAGCCACAACCTGCGCAACCTGCGCGTAGCCGAGACTGAAAAATACGCGCACGTCACGTACTTCTTTAATGGAGGCGTCGAGCAGCCCTTCCCGGGCGAAGAGCGCGAGATGGTGGCTTCGCCGAAGGTCCCGACCTACGACCTGAAGCCGGAGATGAGTGCAGAAGGCATTGCCGATACAGTTACCAGGGCCATTGAGCGCGGCGCGTTCGACGTGATCATTGTGAACTTCGCCAATGCCGACATGGTGGGCCACTCCGGCAAGATTCCGCCCACGGTGAAGGCCGTGGAAGCCGTGGACCATAATTTAGGGCGCATCTATCAAGCCGTCCGCCAGCACGGTGGCGCATTGATGGTCACCGCCGATCACGGCAATGCCGAACAAATGATCGATCCGGCGACAGGTGGCCCCCACACCGCTCATACCACCAATCCGGTGCCGTTTGTGCTTGCCGCAGAAAACGGCTTCCGGTTGCGCGGTGACGGCGCTCTTCAGGATATTGCGCCCACGGTGCTCGGAGTGCTGGGAATTCCGCGGCCTTCGCAAATGTCAGGCCATGATTTAAGGGTGAGAACGAGCGATGGGGAAGCAAAAGGTTGACGCTTCTCCCCTTGACGCGGCTCTTTCCTTCGTGAAAAATTCATTGGCTTGGATGAATGCAGTTCTGCGGCTTTGAAGCGCCTTGGACAGCGGCGCTGCGCTGGGCCGCCTGGCACGGCGCGAGGGACTTCGAGGGGTCATCATCTCAGTTTGTTTGAGCTTCCTGCCGGGTCTCGCAGTGCGCGGAATTCTGTGCCGTTTAAGGGATGCAACCGGAACGCGCGATTGAATCGATCAGGGAGACGATCATGGAAGACCGGAACAAAGTAATCGACCAGTTCCTTGGGGACGCCACCACTCCGCTGGAGTGGGCGAGTGAGGACGAGAAGAAGCTGCACTTCTGGCTGGATGATCTTCACTGCCCACAGCCGATCTCGCCCATGTGGTTCGACATTGGGGGCTGGTGGTACACGTGTAACTACATGTATCGCCGCT
This sequence comes from Candidatus Korobacteraceae bacterium, assembly GCA_050183935.1. Classification (GTDB taxonomy): domain Bacteria; phylum Acidobacteriota; class Terriglobia; order Terriglobales; family Acidobacteriaceae; genus DASZRZ01. Next base: position 3,169 of record JBFXAV010000453.1, read on the forward strand.
TCGGCGTGCCGTTTGGCAAAGACTGGCTCGGCAAGTTCGTCGATGGTTATGTCCACAG
>JBFXAV010000454.1:0-3216 GCA_050183935.1 Candidatus Korobacteraceae bacterium
CCGCTGGCGGTTTCGGGCGCGCTGTTGTTCTCTTTCCTGGGGCTTACCACACTGAACATCTACATTCAGGTGGTATTGATTACGCTGGTGGGATTGGTGTCGAAAAACGGCATTCTGATCGTGGAGTTTGCCAATCACCTGCAGGAGCATGGTTCCAGCAAGCTCCAGGCAATTATCGATGCCTCTACAACGCGACTTCGCCCCATCCTGATGACCACGGCTGCCACTGTGTTGGGCCACTTCCCGCTGGTGATTGCCACTGGCCCCGGAGCAGGTGCGCGCAACAGCATTGGCATCATGCTGGTAAGCGGAATGATTATCGGTACGATATTCACGCTATTCGTGGTGCCCTCCATCTACATGCTGCTGGCGCGGAAGCGCGATGTCATTTCCGTGGATGATGAAGAGGGAGAAACCAGGGTTCCGGAGCCTGCGGGAATGACTGTCTAATCGAGCGACCGGGCAAAATAAAGGCCGGGCATTATGCCCGGCCTTTTCTTCGTTCAACGAACTCGGTTCAGACGAACCGCTAGTCGAGTTCAACAAAGGTGATGGCGTTCCAGTCATTCATGGGAATTACCAGCCGGTTGCGCGTGGGATCATGCACCATAGAAGCGGCGCTCGGGATTCCAGAAGCGATCATCTCCGCCGGTCTGCCCGGACGAATGCGCGCGACGGTGCCCTGCCGCACGCTGCTGACATACTTGGTGCCATCTGGAAGAATCGCTATGCCATCATTACCCTCGTCGATGGACTGCTCGGTAGTGAGCAGCTTGCCGTCGGGGGAGAAGGTAAGCACATCTTTTGTTCCGATGTTTACCACCACAATGTTTCCCTTGGGATCGAACGCCACGCCGTTCGGGCGGTTCAGCGGGGCTCCCTGAACCAAAATTGAGGACTGTCCCTGCGGCGTGATCTTGTAGAGCCGCCAGCTATCAGCGTTGGCATCGCCGGTCTGGGTAGCGTATACAGTCCCATCTTTGGTGACCTCAATATCATTGAAGCGGGTGGCGCCTTCGACCTTGGTGGCCCCGAGGGGCTTGCCGCTAGCCATGTCGAACCAGCGTACGGTATCGATGTCCGCCACATAGAGCTTCCCGTTTTCGATATCGCTTCCCAGCGGATGATTCAGCGTCAACCCATTGCGATTGACTCCAATCCACTTAAGCGTATGGGCCGTTCCATCCGGATTGACCAGCGACACATACCCGTCGTTAGGGATTACATCCTGGGCAATGCCGGCGTTCACCGCCACATAGAGATCGCGCGTCGCGTCATACGAAATGCTTTCGGCGAAGCGGAAGCCGCCGTAGGTCTTGGCATTTGGAGTTAGCTTTAGCGGCGTTCCCGCCGCAAAGGGCTGGTCAGCGGGATTGTTGGATGGCGCCTGCTGCGCTTGCGCCATAAACACTCCGAGCGCGGTTAGAAGGCAAGTACCTGCAATCATTCGTTTCATTTGGATCTCTCCTGAGAGGCCGCCGAGCGGACGGCAGTAAGTTGACGATTCCAAGACTAGGCAGAGCCCTAAGCATAGAGCACGCAGGCTCCAACGTAAAAGGTACTTTTTGGCTCGTCACTCCGGAGCTGGCAGCCGCTGGCACTCGGCGCCCATGCATGCCACTTGGTCCAGGCTGACATGCGAACACCACGACAACCACTGACTTCCCTGCAACTTTCCTGCGTTCTTTCAATTCGCAGCTTGGCTAACCGCGCTCCGTAGCCTCTTTGGCCTAATGATCATGGCAATTGCACGTGCCAGCAGCATGCAGTAACAGTTGCTCTCAATCTGTTCGAATCGAGCGGCCTCATGTCAGCAAAATCTATTCTGGGCCTGGTTCTCCTGGCCGTTGTTCTGCTCCCCGGCAGTGCAGTTTGCCAGTCTTACACCATAGTGGACCTAGGCACGCTGGGTGGGATAGGAAGCGCCGGCAACGCCATTAACAGCGCTGGACAGGTAGCTGGCACGTCCCTGCTTCCAGGAAACTCTATTTCGCACGCCTTCTTCTACGACGGAACCATCCACGACCTGGGCACACTCGGCGGAGCTACCAGTCTGGGAACCGCTGTGAACAGCACAGGCGTGGTCGCGGGCACCTCCTGGCTGCCAGAGAACTTCGCCTCTCGTGCCTTTATTCACGATGGAACCATGCGCGACCTGGGTACCCTGGGCGGGCTCAGCAGTTCTGCAACCGGCATCAATAACTCCGGGCAAGTTGTCGGGACTTCCCTGCTAACCGGGAATGCGGTTTCTCATGCCTTTCTGTATGACGGAACGATGAAGGATCTCGGCACATTAGGTGGAAGCAACAGCCTGGCCAACGCGATTAACAGCTCTGGCCAGGTAACTGGCTCTTCATCGCTGGCTGGTAACTCCGTCTCGCGTGCATTCCTCTACGACGGGACCATGCGCGACTTGGGCACGCTGGGGGGATTGACCAGCGTAGGCAACAGCATCAACGACAGTGGCAAGGTAACCGGGTCATCGCTACTGCCGGGCAATGTTGTTTACCACGCTTTTCTTTATGACGGCGTCATGCGCGACCTGGGTACGCTGGGCGGAGCATTCAGCGCGGGCACAGGGATCAACAACAATGGGCAGGTTGTGGGCCACTCGCAGTTACCAGGGAATGCGACGTTCCACGCATTTCTCTATGACGGAGTAATGCGGGATCTGAATCAACGAATCGAGCCCTCGCTTGGCTGGGAGTTGTTGTATGCAACCGCAATTAATGATGCAGGACAGATCACAGGCGAAGGGTTGCGGCAGGGACAGCGACGCGGCTTTCTGCTGATGCCGAATCGCTGCGACCTTGCAATTACCAGAACTGTGACTCCGGATAGCGCCAATCCAGGATTTGTTACTTACGCTTTTGCAGTCACCAACAACGGAACCGCGCTCACAAACCTGAATGGCGTGGACAGCCTGCTGGGTAACATCTTCTCTTTGCAGCCACTCGCATCGGGCGCAACCATTGAAGCCTCCATTCACGAACAGAGTTCGGGCAGCACGGACGGCGTCCTGGCCGTAACTGCACAGTTCGAAGGAACGAGTTTCGTTTGCTCGAATGTCCCGCAACAGGCGCCTCCGCCTGCCAGCGTGTTTTCTGATCAGAGCATCGGTGGAACCATCGTTGCGCCTCCACCTCCACCTCCTCCACCGCCTCCGCCACCGCCTCCGCCACCGCCTCCGCCGCCACCTCCGCCGCCGCCACCGCC
>JBFXAV010000455.1:0-3210 GCA_050183935.1 Candidatus Korobacteraceae bacterium
GCGTCGTCCGCCTGTTGCCCGACTTCGGCTACCTGCACACCGGAATTGTAAAGACCTGCGCAGCCAAGTTCTACCAGCAGGTAGTCGTGCTGACTGACCGTATTGATTACCTCTGCCCCATGACCAACAACCTGTGCTACGTGCTGGCGGTGGAGAAGCTGCTGGGTATGGAGATCCCGGCACGGGCGCAGTGGATGCGGGTGATGATGAACGAGCTAACCCGCATCAATTCTCATCTGGTGTGGCTAGGCACGCATGCGCTGGACATCGGCGCAATGTCGGTATTCCTGTACTGCTTCCGGGAGCGTGAGGAGCTGCTGCGCATTTTCGAAATGGTCAGCGGGCAGCGGATGATGACTTCGTATTTCCGGGTAGGCGGACTTGCGCTGGATGCTCCTCTCGGATTTTTCGAGAAGGTGAAGGCGTTCGCCGATATTTTTCCGAGCCGGGTTGATCAATACGAAAACCTGCTGACCTCGAATCCCATCTGGGTAGATCGCACCAAGGGAGTCGCGCACCTCAGCGCGGAGGATGCCGTGGCCCTGGGTGCAACTGGCCCAACGCTACGTGCCAGCGGAGTGGATATCGATCTGCGCCGCGACGCTCCCTACACGGGATACGAGAACTTCCAATTCAAGGTACCGGTGTCCAGCGATGGCGACGTGTTTGCCCGCTACATGCTGCGAGTGCGGGAGCTGCGGGAGTCCATCGGGATCGTGAAGCAAGCGCTGGAAGGAATGCCGGAAGGGCCGGTGAAGGCCGCGGTTCCGAAGGTGACGCTGCCCGACCGCGAGAAAATGAAGACTCAGATGGAGGCGATGATCTACCACTTCAAGATCATCACCGAAGGCTTCGGCGTTCCCGCAGGCGAGGTGTATCAGGCCGTGGAGTCTCCGCGCGGCGAAATGGGCTATTACGTGGTGAGTGACGGCACGGCCAAGCCCTACCGCGTCCACATGCGGTCCCCGTCGTTCGCGCACCTGCAACTGCTGCCCAAGATGTGCGAAGGAAGGTTAATCGCTGACGTGGTGGCGGCAATCGGAAGCATTGATATTGTGCTGGGAGAGATAGACAGGTAATTGGAGAATTGCCGAACTGCGGAATTGCCGAATTGTTTTTTGCAGCTAGAACGGCAGTTTCGGATTGCTATGCTGTGTAACAACGTACGAAGCCGAACTGGTGGAAGACCACGATAGCCAATCCGGGCAGTTAAAGGTCAGGACGAAGGCATTTGCCGTGCGAGTTGTTCGGGTTTTCCGGGCATTGCCGAATCGACCAGATGCTCAGGTGCTAGGCAAGCAATTGTTGCGCTCCGGAACTTCTGTTGCTGCGAATTATCGTGCGGCGTGCCGGGCGCGTTCGAAAGCGGAGTTTGTAGCCAAGATTGGAGTTGTTACTGAAGAATCCGACGAGACCGTGTTTTGGCTGGAACTAATGATTGAAACAGGCGTGCTGCCGGCAAAGAAACTGGAAACGCTGCTGACCGAAGCGCAGGAATTGACGGCGATTTTTACAGCATCTCACAACACGTCGCGCGGTCGATAACTGCGGGCGAGTCAAACTGACAAGATTCTGCACTTCGGCAGTTCGGCAATTTAGGGTGGGTAATGGTGGTTTCCGAACAACTGGATAGCTTCTTTACCGAGAAGATGAAGCAGTACCCCACGCAGCGGTCATTCCTCGTCCCCATGCTGCTCTATACCCAGGATGAGGTGGGGTACCTGTCGGATGAGGTCGTTGCCTACATCGCACAGAAGGTTGGGCTGAGCGAACTCGAAATCCGCAACGTGATCAGCTATTACTCCCTGCTAATCACCAAGCCTCGGGGTAAGTACAACGTGCAGGTATGCCGCAACATCTGCTGCATGCTGCGCGGGGCAGACAACGTGATTGCGCATACCAAGGAGCGGCTCGGCATCGGTCACAAGATGACCACGCCGGACGGCCAGTTCTCTTTTGAAGAGGTGGAGTGCCTGGGCGCGTGCAGCTGGGGTCCGGCCATGCAGGTGAACTACGACTTTCATGAAAACCTGACGCCGGAAAAGGTGGATGCGGTGCTCGAGGAATATCGCCGCAAGGCATAAGTACACATGGCTGACTTGGTTTCCCATCCCGATGAAGTAAAAGTCGTCTCCCGGCGGTTCGGCCAGGGCGCCGCCAGTCTTGACCGTTATGTGGAACTCGACGGCTACAAGGCAGTGCAAAAGGCACTCGCCATGGGCGCAGAGGCGATCATCAACGAGGTCAAAGCGTCCAATCTGCGCGGGCGCGGAGGTGCGGGCTTCCCTACGGGGATGAAGTGGTCGTTCGTTCCCAAAGAATCGGCCAAGCCCAAGTACGTTCTGTGCAACGGCGACGAGAGCGAGCCCGGCACCTGCAAAGACCGCCTGATCCTGGAGCATGACCCGCACTCCGTCATTGAAGGCGTAATGATCGCCGGCCTGTCCATCGGCGCGCGTGTGGGCTACATCTACATTCGCGGCGAGTACCGCTATCTGGTGGACATCATGCGCAAGGCACTGGCGGATGCCTATGCGCGCGGCTTCCTGGGGAAGAACATCTTTGGCAGCGGCGTTGATTTCGACGTGTACTGGCACACGGGCGCAGGAGCATACGAGGTTGGGGAAGAGTCCGCGCTGATGGAATCGCTTGAAGGCAAGCGCGGCATTCCGCGCATCCGTCCTCCCTTCCCTGCCGTCGTCGGACTCTGGGGCGGACCCACGATCATCAACAATGTCGAGACTTTGGCTTCGGTACCGCACATCATTCTTGGCGGCGCGCAGTGGTTCGCCGACCTGGGGCCTCCGAAAAACGGCGGCACACGCCTATTCTGCCTGAGCGGGCACCTGAACCGTCCCGGTGTGTACGAACTGCCCCTGGGCTACAACCTGCTGAAGATGATCAACGACATTGGAGGCGGGGTATGGAACGGACGCAAGCTCAAAGCCGTGACTCCTGGCGGGTCCTCGGTTCCGGTGCTGAAGGCAGAAGAATGCGACATTGCCATGGACTTCGATTCGCTGATCAAGGCGGGATCGTTCCTGGGCTCTGGCGGTCTGGTAGTGCTGGATGACACCACGTGCATGGTGAAGTATGCACAGCGCATCATGATGTTCTACCAGCACGAGAGCTGCGGGTGGTGTATTCCCTGTCGCGAAGGTACTGACTGGCTCAAGAAGACGCTGAACCGGTTCCACGGCGGCGGTGGCG
>JBFXAV010000456.1:0-3204 GCA_050183935.1 Candidatus Korobacteraceae bacterium
CAGGGTCAATCGCAGAAATCCAGAGCAAAGGTGCAACTCCCATTACCAGCGCCAGGGCAGCGGCTGGTAGCAACGCTGCCTGCTCGCGGCCATTCAGGTCCGGCAACTTAAGATTTGCGTCATTCCGTACCTCGCCCCAGAACACGCGCTGGTAAAGCCACAGCATGTATCCCGCGCTCCAGATCACGCCGGTAGCGGCAAGGATTCCGTAGAGCGGCCTCGCCTGGAAGGCACCGGCAAGCACCAGGAATTCACCGACAAAGCCGTTCAGCAGTGGCAATCCAATGGAGGCCAGCGTGGCCACGAGAAAAAAGATCGCGTAACGCGGCATGACGGTGGCAAGGCCACCGTACTCGCGGATTTCATACGTGTGGCGGCGTTCGTAAATGATACCCGCCAGCATAAACAGGGCTCCGGTGGAGATGCCATGCGCCAGCATCACGAACACCGCTCCCGTAAGCCCCATCGGGGTGAAACTGAAGATGCCGAGCACCACGAATCCCAGGTGGCTCACCGAGGAATAGGCGATCAGCTTCTTCATATTGGGCTGTACCAGGGCTACCAGAGCACCGTAGATGATGCCGATGATCGCAAGCGTTACGATCCAGGGAGCGTTGGCGCGCGCCTGCTCGGGAAAGAACCCGAGGTTAAACCGCATGATGCCGTAGGTTCCCATCTTCAGCAGGACCCCGGCCAGAAGCACGGAGCCGGCGGTTGGCGCCTCTACGTGTGCATCCGGCAGCCAGGTGTGCAGTGGGAATACCGGAACCTTGACGGCGAAGGCGACAAAGAATCCCAGGAAGAGCCAATTGAGGGCCTCCGGTCCAATCCTTCCCGCAGCCAGCGCGCTTTGGATGTCTGCAAACTGGAAGCTTCCAGTGTGGATGTAAAGGTAGATGAGCGCAGCCAGCATGAACACCGACGCGACCATGGTGAACAGGAAGAACTTCACCGCCGCATATACCCGGCGTTCGTGGCCGTACATTCCGATGAGCAGCGCCATCGGGATGAGGCTGAACTCCCAGAAGAAGTAAAACAGGAACAGGTCCAGCGACAGGAAGACGCCGATAATGGCCGTCTCCAGCATCAGCAGCAGCGCAAAGAATTCTTTTGTGCGCTCATGAATGGAGGTCCACGAGATCAGAACGCACAGCGGCGTCAGGAACGTGGTCAGCACCACCAGCCAAAGTGAGATGCCATCCAGCCCGAGATGGAAGTGAATGTTGGGGGTTGGAATCCAGGGAACGTCAAGCTCGTACTGGAACCCTGTCTGGCCACTCTCGAAGTAAGTAGGAAGATGCAGTGAGAGTGCGAAGGTCAGCAGCGAAACCATGAGCGCAAACCAGCGGATGTCCCGCGGACGACGCGGAATCGCCAGCAGCAGCAGCGCGCCCGCAAGTGGGGCGAAGGTGACGAGTGCGAGAATCCAGCGATCCAGTCCAGCCATTACCGCACCCCCAGCCATGCCATGTAGGCGGCAATGCATGCCGCTCCCACTGCCACCCATCCGGCATAGGAGCGAATATTTCCCGATTGCATCCGCCGGACGCCGTCTGAAACTTCGTTGGCGGTGCGCGCGGCGCCATTCACTGCGCCATCAATCACTCCGGCGTCAATCGTGCGCCAGAGTAGCGACGTGGAACCTTGAATGATGGGCCTCACCACAGCCGCGCCATAAAACTCATCAATGTAGTATTTGTTTTGCAACACCTGATAGGCGCCTGCGAAGCGGTTGGCCATCTCGGTGGAGAGTTGCGGCTTCTTGTAATAGAAGAACCAGGCAAGCACAAAACCTAAGGCAGCCATTGAAGTTGCGGCAACGCTCAGTGCCAGTTCCTCAGCCGTGCTGTGGGCAGCGCTCTCGGCATGTCCCGCTGCCGGAGCGTGCTCAGCTTCACCCATGGGCAAAGTGCTTTGCGCAGGTTCCAGCTCCTGGGTTACCCCATGCTCTGTCTCGAAGATCGGCGCCAGATAGTGCTCGAAGTGATTGGATCCGCCCATCGCCGCCGGAATTCCAATCCAGCCACCAACAATCGAGAGCACGGCAAGAATCACAAGCGGAGCAAGCATCACCGGCGGGCTTTCATGGATGTGCCCGTGGTGGCCTTGATCTCCATGTCCTGAAGCCTTGTGGCCATGGTGCTCCACCTTGCCGCGATACTCACCGAAAAACGTCAGGAACCACAGGCGGAACATATAGAACGAGGTCAGCCCGGCAGTGAACAGAGCAAGAATCCAGAATCCCACGCCGCCGTGCGCGCTGGAGTATACCCGCCAGAGAATCTCGTCCTTGCTGAAGAATCCGCTGAACAATGGAGCACCCGCAATCGCCAGCGTGCCCACGGTCATGGTCGCAAAGGTCCATGGGATTTGCTTCCGCAGACCTCCCATTTTGCGCATGTCCTGCTCGCCGCCGAGGGCGTGAATCACTGAGCCGGAACACAGGAACAACAGCGCTTTGAAGAAGGCATGCGTCATCAGGTGGAACATGGCGGCGCCGTAGGCGGCAACGCCGCAGGCCAGCACCATGTATCCGAGTTGCGAAACCGTGGAGTAAGCCAGCACGCGCTTAATGTCATGCTGCACCAGTCCAATGGTGGCGGCGAACAGCGCCGTGGCGCACCCGACGATAGCGACTACTGTTAGCGCGATGGGCGCGTGGTTATAAACCGCATTGGAGCGCGCGATCATGTACACGCCTGCGGTTACCATGGTTGCTGCGTGAATCAGCGCGGAAACCGGAGTAGGGCCTTCCATGGCGTCCGGTAGCCAGACGTAAAGAGGAATCTGCGCAGATTTTCCCGCCGCACCCACAAGCATCAGCAGGCCCACCGCAGTGAGCACGCCTGGAGCTGCGGTCTCCATTGGCATCCCAGCAACTTTCGGCAGGACATCTGCGAAGTTCAGCGAGCCGAAGGTAACAATCAGAAGGAACAGGCCGATCAGGAAGCCGAAGTCGCCAATGCGATTGACGATGAACGCCTTTTTGCCCGCAGCCGCAGCCGAGTCCCGCCGGAAATAGAATCCAATTAGAAGATACGAGGCTAGTCCCACTCCTTCCCAGCCTACAAACATCAGCAGGTAATTGCTCGCCAGCACCAGCGTGAGCATGAAGAACATGAACAAATTCAGGTAGGCAAAAAAGCGGTAATAGCCCCCTTCATGTTCCATGTAGCCAGCCGAATATACGTGGATAAGAAATCC
>JBFXAV010000457.1:0-3187 GCA_050183935.1 Candidatus Korobacteraceae bacterium
TGAGGCCGTTGGCGAGTCCGTGGACATGAAACAAGGGAAGCACTGCCAGGTAGCGATCTTGAGCCGTGATGCACCATGCCGTGACCAGATTGGCAGTATTTGCCAGGCAGTTGTTGTGCGTCAGAACGGCACCCTTCGAGCGTCCCGTGGTTCCGGAGGTGTACACCAGAAGGGCAGGAGCGTCACCGTCGATGGGTTCGCGGGTGGAGTACGGTTCGAGAGTGGCGGCCAGGGCGGTGAGTTCTCCGGCGTCCCACAGGGGGATAGCGGACGAGAACAAAGGAAACGCTGGGCTGGTGGTCACCACGGCGGCAGGCTCAGAATCGGCGACGATGTGTGCGATCTCGCGCTCACGGTACAGGATGTTGATGGGAACCAGCACCACGCCAAGGCGCATGCAGGCCAAGAAGACGTCGATGAACTCGACACGATTGGCGAGGTAGATGGCAACACGGTCGCCAGCACGCAGACCGCGGTGGCGAAAAAGCTGAGCCAGGCGTCGTGCGCGGAGGTCGAGGGCGCCGAAGGTAAGCGACTCCACACGACCGTCACCACCGTCGAAATCAACAGCAGGCTGGCCTTGAAGTCCTTCCAGTGAAGATGCAAACAGATCTGTGAGCTGCACTGCGGGTCATCTTACCTTAGCCCGAACGCTCGCCGCATTCTGGATTATTGCCGCTAGCTCTCGATCGCTGTAAGCCCGCGAACTTGCTGTTGCATCGAATGGCATGTGATCTTACGTTTTCTATTGCTGTTGGTTTTCGTGCCCGGCGCTGCACTCTTCGCGGAGAACCTAAAGTGCCCCGACGGCCCCAGCCAGATCGAGGTACCCAGCGGGACGTACTCTCCGCGCAGCGGAGTTACGTATGTGCTTAAACACTTTCGCGCAAGAATGGTTCCCAGTGCTACCAAACTGCCTGATTGCCTAGTAAGGATTACGGAGGTCGAGAGCGGGAATGTTCGAACTTCCGGCGAGACGCTCACCACGCTTATGCAGTCGTTTCGCACGAAATCGATCTCCGATTTGCGCGTTGAACTGAAAAGCAACCGCGTATTGCTGGCCGGCAAGATGCGCAAAGGAATCGAAATTCCATTTCAGATTGAAGGACCGGTGTCGGCCGCAGGAGAGTTTCTTAGGCTTACCGCCGAGAAAGTTAACGCCGGAGCGCTGCCGGTGAAAGGCTTCCTGAAAATCTTTGGGACGGAATTGGATGATCTGCTGGGAGAAAACCCTGGCAAGGGAGTCACCATTGACGAGAACACGCTCTACTTCCGGCCGGAGGCGTTCGGGAACTTGCGAGGTCGCTTTGCATCGGCGACGGTGGAGTCCGGAGTGCTGATCGTAAACTTCGGACCGCTAGCAAACCGCCGCACCAGCAGGAACAACAACTGCCGAACAGCGCAAGCCAAAATTAGGGCGTCAGACCCACCCGGTCGCGGCAGTGTTTGGCGTGGCGCTGGTGTGAGGGAAGTGCTCCTGCAGCCTGGCTGCGAGTTTATCCACCGGCCGCTGCGACTTTGTATAACGCGAAAATAAGAGAGCCAGCAGCATGCTGGTTCCAAAACCCGCCATAAATGAACCCATGCTTCCTCCTGCGTTAAAACTTCTGCGTAAAAAGATGCCGGGAGGACCAGCTAAGTTTGTTTGCCGCCGCGCGCGGACTGGTGGAATCGCGTCGTGTTGTGCAGGAAGGCACCACGCATCCTGGTTGGCGCATCTCAAGTGGGAACTTCCAGAACGATAGCAATCGCAGGCAGCACATCAACAAACAGCAGGACCAGAGGAGGAGCAAGCATGGCGCGTAAACAAAAGGATCCCGTTGTCGCCGACCAGGGTGGAAAAGCGATGCCCGTTGACCCCGGAGTTTCAATTCCCAGCACGATAGAAGATCGCATTCGCGAGCGGGCCTACCAGCTTTACCAGCAGAGGGGCGGAAACGATGGCTCGTCCGAACAGGATTGGCTGTTGGCCGAGGCAGAAGTGGAGAATCGTAATCCCAAAGAAGGCCCAACGGTCATGACCGAGGAAAAACAGGTCCGGGAAAAGACTTTGGATAAGACTCTCGCGGACTCATTCCCGACGAGTGATCCGCCCTCCAGTATTCCCGATCCATCCACTTCCGATTCGGAGGACGATTCTGAGGCAGCCTGAACTATTTGATTGGGACGGTTCGCCAGATTTCGCATTGTTTCCGATACATTAGGGGCATGGCAGAGCGGGTAGCGATACAGGCAGAGTTGCAAGCGCTGGAAGCTGCTCTCGACGCAGCGGAACGTGACGCGTATGCAGTAGTTACCGGACTCACCGAAGCGCAAGGCCAATGGCGAGCGCAAGCAGGCCAGTGGAGCATTGCGGAATGTCTTGAACACCTCGCGACAGCGAATACCGTTTACCTGGAGGCTATGAAGGAACCAGCCGCCCGTGCCCGTGCCAATGGGCGGCTGCGGCGTGGTCCGGCCAAGCCGGGTCTGCTTGGAGGATGGTTCGTGCGCTCGCTGGAGCCTCCGGTGAATCCTCGTTTTAAAACCAAGGCGCCTCGCAAGATTCAGCCACATTCCAGTCCAGGGCTTCAGGATGCGTTCCGCAATTTCCTGGCATCACAGGAAGCTGTGCGAGCGTTCCTGCGTGCTAATGCTGACCTTGATCTGGCGGGAGTGCGCTTTCCAAATCCGCTGGTTCGGGGCGTTCGCTTTAGCCTGGCCACGGGATTGCATGTGATTCCGGCGCACGAGCGGCGTCATTTATGGCAGGCACGGAGGATACGAGAGCAGGTGTTAGGCACAGGGCTGGAATAATGCCAAGCACGCTCAATCGGAGGTGCTTTCGATCGTTTCCTAAGTAACCCCGTTACTGCCCTCAATAGGCAAACATGTTGCACTTGGCATTGGGATGAAGCGAAGAATGAAGCGGTATCTCTATGATGCTGCATTAGTTCCAGCGCACAATGCTTTGGCATAGATTTTGCATCCAGAAGCCTGACAGCATGCTACCGGCTCGTTTCACGAGTTCTGACGGTACTGTCGCCAGCCCTCCCCTGTATTGCGGTTTCTGAAACGCGACGTGGCTTGAGGTATAGCAGGGAATGCTCCCATGCCGAGCAGATGCAGGCATGAGCACGTTCCCGGCTGAACCCGACCACTTGAATTCTGAAAAATAATTCTTCCGAGATTGTCCCAGGTCAACTGA
>JBFXAV010000458.1:0-3186 GCA_050183935.1 Candidatus Korobacteraceae bacterium
CTCCTCCTACGAAGCAAAATACAATTTCGCGCGAGTCCTCATGATGCCTGGCGGCGCGCACCAGTGTTTCCAGCGGATGACACGGGCTGTGGTTTCCCGAGTTCATCACCACGATTTTGTTTTCGTGGTTGTGTCGGAGGCGAAACGCATCTCTTCCATTCGGATCCCAGCGCACCCAATGGTCATGCGACCATGGCGGAATCACTGCAATCTTTTCCTCCACAAGTCCCGTCGCAAGCAGACGCTGCTTCATGAAGCGGTCGAGCGCCACGATTCGCCTGGCCTTGCGCATGCTGGATAGTTGCAGCGAGCTGAGCAGCCGCGCCGTGAGCGAGCCTTCTCGCAGCCATCCGGCGGCAATGGCTTCATCGGGATTCAGGTCCATGGCCCAGAAGACCAAGGCGTCTGCCTTGAACGGTACGCAGAGAGAAGCCAGGTAGGAAATCAACGGAGGAGAAGTCAGCGCGATTACCAGATCGAAGTGTCCGAGCGAGGCCACACGCGCAGCGCAGGCGGCCATGAAGCTTGCGAAGTCCGCCGCACGCCGCCAGCGGGCTGCCTTGCCCAGGCCCAGGTTGCTGACGCGCGCAATGCGGACGCCCTGCCAGACTTCCTCTCGCAGATATCGCTGCGTCGGATTATCGTAGCCGCGGTCGCTCGCGACCACCGTCACTTGAAATCCCGCTTCCACCAGCGCAGCACACAGGTCCATTGCATGTTGCGCGGTGGCAACGACATCCGGGTAAAAGGCTTGGTTCAGCAGGAGAACGCGGCCTTGATGGCCTGGAATGGACTGTTGCAGAATAGCCGGGAGTTCCGGTTGGGTCTCCAATGTCTGTAAGAGGTCTACCACGATAGGGAAAAGTGGCCTTCGGTGATGAAGCCGCTGGCCTGAATATTGATGAGTTGCGTGCAGCCCACCAGCTTGGCTTTGAGATCGGGATCGCGGATCAGTTCCGTATTCCGCAGCCGCACCGATTGCACTTTGCCTTCCACAGAACTAACCAGCGCCTGGGGTAGTCCTGCGAATGCCGGTTCCGGGCGCAATCCTATCTCCGTGGAAATTACCAGGCTGGCCTTCTCCAGCAAGTTTCGGAGTTTCTCCGCCTCTAACGACGCCAGGTAGACCACGCCCTTGCTCTCCAGGGAATTGCCGCTCAGTATCTGATCAAAAATGCCTTCTACCGTGGCGACTTTTTCGCCTGCCACCGGTAGGTAGAAACTCACATGCATGGAGAGCAGGTAGGTCAGCGTGAGAGGCAGCATGATGTCCTGCTGCTGTGCAGTTCCATCCACCAAGCCAGGCAGAAACAGAACGCCATACGCTGGTGAAGCCTGAGGCGCCGCGTTGTGGCTGCTGGTTACCAATGCGGGTTCGCTCCTAGTGCTCCACCAGGAAATTGCCTACGAACAAGGCGTCCATCCGGGTTCTCTGGAAGCAGTTCAGAGCATCTTCCGGAGTGCAGACAATCGGCTCATCTTCATTGAACGACGTATTCAACACCACCGGTACTCCGGTCAGGCGATGGAAGTCCGAGATCAACTGGTGATAGCGCGGGTTGCCTTCTCGGGTCACTGTCTGTAAGCGCCCGGACCCATCCACGTGCGTTACCGCCGGGATCACTTCCCGCTTCTCGGGACGAATCTGGTACACCATCAACATGCTCGGAGCCGGATGGGATTGCTCGAAGTATTCCCCGAGCTTGTCTGCAAGAATAGAGGGAGCAAAGGGACGGAAGGATTCGCGCTTTTTGATGCGCTGATTCAAAATGTCCTTCATCTCCGCGCGACGCGGATCTACCACAATGCTGCGCCCTCCCAGGGCACGCGGACCAAACTCCATGCGCCCCTGGAACCAGCCCACGATTTTTCCGTCGGCGATGGTTTGCGCGGCGCGACGAGTCAGCTCGGCATCGTCCAGCCGCTGGTAAGCCACGCCACGCGCCTTCAGCAACGATTCGATCTCTTCATTAGCGTACTCAGGGCCGGTGTAGGCATGATCCATTACAAACGAGCGCGGCTGCTTGAGCAGCATGTTGTGGATGTAGTAGCAGACACCCACGGCTGTACCGGAATCCCCCGCGGCAGGCTGAATGAAAAGTTCCTTGAAGGGAGTGTTCAGCAGAATCTTCCCATTCATTACCGAGTTGTAGGCAACGCCTCCCGCCAGGCACAACCGTTCCCCTCCAACTTTCTCATGAAGGCCGCGCAGGATATGAAACGATACTTCTTCCAGCCGGGCCTGGAGGGACGCGGCGATATCTTCCTCGCGACTGGTAAGAGGAGTGCCCGGTTCGCGGGCTGGTCCAAACAACTCAGCAAATTTGTCGGAAAAAATGCGCCCGATGGTCGGAGAGCCATCGTCCCAGGACATTTCGACACCTTCAGAGTGATGACGGAAAAAGCCCAGGTCCAGGTTGAAGCCGCTGGCTCCGTTCGTGCGTACTATCTGACGCATTTCATCCATGAATCGCAGCTTGCCGTAGGGCGCAAGGCCCATCACCTTGCCTTCATCGCCATACTTCAGAAATCCGATGAATTGAGATGTCGCGGTGTAGACAATCCCGAGCGAATGCGGGTATTCCACCTGACCCAACACCTCGATCTGATTCCCTTCGCCCTTGCCCCACATCGTGCTGATGAAGTCCCCGAAGCCATCGAGCGACAGGATTGCCGCGCTCGGAAATCCGGAGACCAGAAAGCAACTGGCCATGTGCGCTTTATGGTGCTCGATGTTGTGAAAGCGGGCGCGCAAGTTGCCGTTCGTGAGTGCCAGAGCTTGCTGCAATTCCTGACGCAAGTCGCGCACCTTGGCTGCATTTGCCAAGCGATCCGCGATCATTCCGGAAAGCGCACCCAGCCTGGTGAGCGAAAACAGTACTTTCTTGTGCAAGTGAGCGGCAGGGTCACGGGAAATTCCAACATGATCCAGGTCGGAAGGAGAAATGCCCGCGGTTCGCAGGCAATACTGAATGGCCAGGGTGGGAAACCCGGCGCAATGTTTTTTGCGATTAAACCGTTCTTCCTCAACGGCCGCAATCAGTTTTCCGTCTTTGGTGAGGGCCGCGGCGGCATCGCCGTGATATGCATTGATCCCAAGGATGTACAAAAAAGAAAACTCCTCGCACCGGGCGGATTGAGCAGCATTCTATTCGAAGGCGCCAGACAGGGTAAAGAAACAAGGAT
>JBFXAV010000459.1:0-3186 GCA_050183935.1 Candidatus Korobacteraceae bacterium
CATTCTTATTCTGGATACCTGGGGACGGGCGATTCACACCTTGTTCTTCATGCCAGCAGCGGCGCTGGGATGGTCTGGCTATCGTTGGGCGGCGCTGCTTGCTTCGGCCGGAACTGTGGCGATCACCTACCTGATTGGCAAACGGCTCCAGATTGCTTTCGCATGGGCGATTCCCCTGCTTCTTTGGTTTCAACCATGGTTTGTGGTGACGTCGTTTACCGGTATCACAGAAGTCACATTCAGCCTGGCGCTACTGGCGGCGATCTACTGTGCCCTGCGAAAAAGTGATCTGATGGCAGGGCTGTTGTTTGGCATGCTGCCGCTCATCCGCACGGAAGGCGCCGGACTGAGCGTTCTGTTTTTCGTCTACTGTGCCTTCCGCAGAGAATGGAAGGCAATGGCGTTGATTGCCGGTCCGGTGGTGCTGTACAACGTTGCCGGATTGCTGGGTATGGGTATGCTGCCTGCGCACGTATACATGAATGCGCGTCCCATTTCGCAAGAGCAGCTCGACATGATGAAGTTTCCCACCGGCAGCTGGGGACTCTATCCCAAAACGCTGGTGGCCTATGCCGGTCCTCCGCTCATGGTCCTGATGCTGTATGGGCTGCCCATGGTCTTCCGTTCGGTCGCTAGAGTACTAGTGGCAATTCCCTTCACCGCCTATTTTGCGGCGCATGTGGTGATCGCCAAATTCAGCTTGTTTGGCACAGGTGGAGACTGGCGCTACATATTGCCAGCGGCTCCCGCGGTAGCAATTGTGGCCGCGATGGGACTGGGGCTGCTGGTCGCGCAGGTGCGGGACGGCGTTCAGAGCTGGCTGCCGCAGTTGCCAAAGCCCATGATCACGGTTCCAATCCTTTTCATGTGCCTGGGAGTTGTGACCCTGTATGGCATTCGCGGCTCCGATCCGCTCCAGGAGGACCCGGAACAACGCCCGGCACGCGAAGTTGCGGCTTGGCTGCGCGACGCGGGACTGGCCTCGCAGAACCTGGTCAGCACGCACCCATGGATTTATTACTATCTGCCACGGCAGGTACCTGACATGCTCTGGTCGAGGCACCCGTTGCCCGCCGCATTCCCTGCCGGCACGATTTTGCTTTGGGATACGCACTACTCCGAAATCTTTGGCTGGCGCCGGGAAGAGCTGGAGGCTTCTGCCGAATGGGAACTCGTTCACGCGGATTCCCGGCCCTTGCCCATGAACCCGAACGCACGCTTCGAGTTCCTTGTCTTTCGTAAGCGTGCTTCCGATGAGCGAAGCTTGAATTGAGAACTTTATGGAATTCACTGCCGAAAAAGTCTCGCGGATCGAGAGTCTCGAAATGACTGCTGCCAAAGGCGACTCCAGGGACGGTTCTCCAGACAGAGCCAGTCATCTCTTTATAGTCGCTGCCTGGGTAAGCTTCGCCATCTGGCTTTTCCATGGCCATGCAATCCGAGCACTGCTAATGACAGTCTTGCGGCTTGCCGAGAAGTTTCTGGGAAACGTATGAGCACCGATCAAGTTTCCTCCGTCACGGTGGTGACGTTCTCGGCAGCATCCGCTTGGCTTGTGTCGCGACGCTTCCCTGTTCAGGAGACAGCAGTACGGTGGCTGGCATTCTTGTTGCTCTGGGCGGGGCTGCTGATTCTTCCGGTGCAAGCGGCTGGAAGTTTGCAACTGGCGGGCGCGATCCCTCGCTTCACGATGTTTGGTCTGGCGCTAACGCAGGTGGTGCTCTTTGTCCTTGCGACGCTGGCGATACGTCGCATACCTGTCCCAGCGTTAAGTGCCTCTGAGGGGGCAATCCGACTTTCTGCGCCACTCCCGCTCTACATCAAGATTACGGCGGCAGTTCTGGCTTTGTCGTATGGGATGTTTGCGGTGGATCTGCTGAGTTCGTATCCCTCCGGCAATGATGCGCTGGGATATCACTATTTGAAGAGCCTACGCCTTCTTCAAAACGGCTCCTTCTGGCTCCACTCCGGAGCCTTCCAGTTCAATCTGCCCGCGAATGTAGAAATCGGCATGATGCCGTTCCTGGCCACCGGTATCCAGTGCCTGGCGCCGGTGTTTAACTGGCTGGGAATCGCCGTCCTAGGACTGAGTGTGTATCTGATCGCGTTGCGCCTTTGGAACCATCAGGAAGCCGCGATCGTGGTTGTACTACTGCTCTTATCGTTTCCGATCGCACAGTTCCAGGCATTCTCCGGCTATGTGGATGTAACCGGTACCGGCTTTTTGTTCGCCGCGGTTGCTCTGTGGCTTTTCCGATATAAAGCCGAGCGGGAAGACACCTCGCACGAAGCATCTTTGGGAGTGTTGGTGCTAACCGGTTTAGCTGCCGGACTCAGCGTCGGTTCCAAAACTACGTTCTACTTCTACAATTTCTTTCTGGTTGCATTCATGTTGTCGGAGCTGGCATGGTCTCGCCAGCGCAATAAAACTCGATTCGCGGCTCCCGTTCTCGTGCTGCTCGCGGGCCTACTGCTACCCAGCGTTTTCTGGATCGGCAAAGGACTGCTGGCCGCGGGAAATCCCGTGTATCCCCTTCAGGTAAAAATTGGCAGCAGTGTTGTTTTCAAAGGAGTATCCACGAACGACGTGGTACCCAAAGACGCTCCCTCGCACAACGTGGAGCAGAACTGGGAGTGGATGTTTTATCCCTGGACCGAGTACAAGCGCGCGCCCGGCTTCCTGCTGATTCCTTACAGTACGGGAGACGGATTCGGGGCGGCATTTGCAACCTTCGTCCCTCTGGGAGTTCTCTTTCTCGGATACGACTCCTTCCGGCGCAAACGCTGGCTGGAATTGGCTCTGCTCTTGTTCTGGCTTCTGCTGCTGGCAAGCTGGTGGCTGATCATGAACCGTTTGTTGCGATTCGGAATTCCTATCTGGGTTCTTTCGTTCCTGCTTACGGTTCCTCTGCTGGCGCGGGCTGCGGAAGCGAGCCGCCGCTGGTTCCGGCCGCTGGTAGTCTTCTCCGTGGCGGCTACCTGCATGGTGTCTTCCTTTATTCCGTTTCACAGCTTGATGGGAAGAATCCGCAGCGGTGAATGGAGCCGCGAGGAATACTACGGCTATCCGAAAGCCATCGACACCCTTCCGGCGGGAAGCGTAGTACTGAACGCAACCGCCTTCTCAACACTCAACTTTCCGCTGGCAGGGCGCAATTTGAGCAATCGCGTGATTACGGATATGGA
>JBFXAV010000460.1:0-3179 GCA_050183935.1 Candidatus Korobacteraceae bacterium
TGGTGACCAGAGCCCGCTGGTTTGCCAGCGGAATCGAGATGCTGCTGATCGGATCGCTTGCGGCGGGGGTTGCCTACCTTGTTGGAAACCTGCTGAAGCAGCTAGGGTGAGGGCGGCTTAACTTGCTCCTTCATCACGCGCCAGGTGGCACTACCCTCCTTGGAAAGGCTGCGTAACAAAGATTCCGGGGCTTGTGCTTCGATAACGACCTGGCCGCCACGATATTGGCGACTGTAGATGCGCGCTCCGGCTTCCACCAACGCAAGAGCCTTCCCTGCCGACTGCGGAATGCGAAACTGCACACGGCTAAGCGGGTCTTCCTCAAGGAGCACATCAATCTGTTCCCGCAGCGCGTCCAGCCCGATGCCCTTCAGCGCGGAAACATGCACTACGCCCGCGGTGTCGCGCAGCAGTTCGCGTTCCGAGGCTGGGAGGGCATCCACTTTGTTGAGCACGCGCAAGCGCGGCTTGCGGTCGGCCTCTAGTTCGTGGAGCACTGCCTCAACCTGAGTTTCCTGCTCGCGGCGCACCGGACTTGTAGCGTCGGAAACTTCCAGTATCAGCGTCGCCTTCTGTACTTCTTCCAGCGTGGCACGAAACGCCGTGACCAGGGTATGCGGCAGGTTACGGATAAATCCCACAGTGTCCGACAGCAGCACCTGCCGCTTTGAGGGTAAGGCAACAGAACGAATAGTAGGATCGAGAGTGGCGAACATGCGGCTGGAAGAAAGCACTCCCGCGTTGGTCAGCGCATTGAACAAGGTGGACTTTCCGGCATTGGTGTAGCCCACCAGCGCCACGGTTGAGATAGGGACAGAAGCGCGGCGGCTGCGCTGCTGGGCGCGGGTGCGCCGCACGTCTTCAAGTTGTTCCTTGATGTGGCGGATGCGGCGATGAATCTTGCGGCGGTCGGTTTCAAGTTGGGTTTCACCGGGACCACGAGTGCCGATGCCGCCGCCGAGCTGCGACATCTCAATTCCTCGTCCGCCGAGACGGGGCAGCAGATACTCGAGCTGTGCCAGTTCGACCTGTAATTGTCCTTCCCGGGTACGCGCGTGGCGGGCAAAGATGTCAAGGATCAGCTGCGTGCGGTCGATGACCCGCCGCCCGACCTCGCGCTCGATATTACGCTGCTGCGATGGGGTGAGATCGTGATCAAAGATAACGACATCGGCCGAAGCAGCCGCTGCGGCGATTTCCTCGATCTTTCCGCGTCCGATGAGGGTGGCCGGATCCGGCCGGGCACGCTGCTGCAAGAACTCGGCTGTGACTTCGGCTCCGGCCCCGGCGGCAAGCTCGCGTAACTCCGCAAGGGACTCACGCGCATCGATGCGCATGGCGGAAGGCTGCCGCGGAACCTCCCGCGCAAACTCCTCTTCTGCTGATTGCGTAGGATCTTCCAGTTCCACTTCCACGGAGACGGTTTTCGCTGTGGCGCGCGCCGCTCTCGCAGAGGCCGGAATGGGCTGCACGCGCCCTTCGCCTGATGTTGAGGCCGCTCTCCGACCGCTGAGTTCCAGCCCTACCAGCACGGCACGCTCACTCGAAGCCTGGGACGTAGCGAAACCGCCAGTAGCGGAACGCGCCGCCCGGTCCACTAATCGTGAACTACGTTTCTTCCCGGGCTCTCGCAAGACGAAGGGCTACCTCATCAAAACTAATTTAGGAAGTGGAACTGGCAGGCGGCTCCGGGCTACCCGCGGCAGCCGTGGTGCGCGTTTCTCCAGGACCGCGATCATGGCTCCCGGAGTGGAAACCTTTGCCCATGACAACCGTGGAGATGGCGTGCTTGAAAATCAGTTGTTCCTGGCTGTTGGTCTCCAGCACAACCGAATACTTGTCGAAGGAACGAATCCGCCCGGTGAGCTTGACCCCGCTCAACAGATAAATGGTGATCGTTACCTTTTCCTTACGGGCCGTATTGAGAAATGAGTCCTGAATATTCTGCGCCAGCTTTTCCATCTGATTTACTGTCTCCCTTCCTGGCATGCTCTAATGACCGCCGCGTTGCGATAGGACTACAACGCTTCTTATCAGAGTCCGCGGCGTATCGGGCTCCAATGTTCCGGCACAAAAATTTCCGCACCGCGCCGGGCACTACCGGACCAGCGCTGCCGTGGACACCAGCCGCAGCAGAAACAATCCGCCGATCCCAAACACCTGTACTGTACGATACGGCCTCAGCACGCGCTTTTCAACCTTGGCGCTTTCGTTCGAAGGGCGCGCCGAACGCACTGTAAGTCCAACACCCAGTGGTACAATCGTGCGCTTCCCTGGAGGAACCTTTGATGCCGGAGCCGGTAGCGTTGCTGCTGCAGATTGAAATGCCCCAGGACATCCGCACCAACATTATGATGGCCTTCCGCTGGGTGCATTTTCTGGCCGGTATTGCCTGGGTGGGCTTGCTCTACTTCTTCAACCTGGTGAATGTTCCCTTCATGAAGGGGCTGGAGGCCAGCACGCGCAGCCGCATCTATGGTCCGCTGATGTCGCGGGCGCTATGGTGGTTTCGCTGGGGATCGGTGGCAACAGTGTTCGCTGGCTTTGGCTACTGGAACATGATCGTGGCCTCCGACGCGCGTTCGGCTGTGGCGCTGGGCGTTGACGCCAGCGGGGGGCGCGCCATCTGGAGCTTCCTCCTGATCTGGACCCTTGCCTTCATGGTGGAGATGGGGATCATGATGTCTCCGCTGGAGGCGCTACGCAAAGGCCCGGTCTTGGGAGTGATTACGGCCGTGGTGATCTTCGGCGCGGCATGGATATGGGTGAGCATGAACAGCCATGGATGGGAGAGCAACCGCCTGCTCTCCATCGGCGTCGGAGGCGGCATCGGCTGGTTCATGATGTTCAACGTTTGGGGCCTGATCTGGCGCATGCAGAAACGCATGATTGGATGGATGGAGCAGAACACGCTCAACGGCACTGCCCTTCCCGAGAAGGCCGCGCAATATGCCCGGCTGACCTTCCTGGCTTCCCGGGTGAACTTCTGGCTGTCGTTCCCGATGCTGTTCTTCATGGGCGCGGCCAGCCATTATCCAATGTTCGGCGGCATTCCCGGATAGCGGCGACTCACGCGATGGACCACGACGGCCTCCGCCACGGAATCACCCTCTTTAATCGCGGAGAGTTTTACGACGCCCACGAGGTGCTGGAAGACGTGTGGCGTGCCGCCCCCACGG
>JBFXAV010000461.1:0-3171 GCA_050183935.1 Candidatus Korobacteraceae bacterium
AAGCTGATTTTTCAATATGACCTGCTTAATACGGTCCCATTTTTAGATTTCGCGAAATGACGAGCCCAGCCACAACCACGACAGGTCCCCGGCCTAGCCTTACGGTGTTAGATGCGGTTTCGATTGTGCTTGGAATCGTGATCGGCGCAGGAATTTACCAGTCTCCATCGGTCGTAGCGGCCAATACCGGCAGTGCCGGGCAGATGCTTTTAATATGGGTTGCAGGTGGAGTCCTGTCACTCTTGGGGGCGTTGTGCTTCGCCGAATTGGCGACTGCATATCCTCACGCGGGAGGGAACTATGAGTATCTGCGACGGGCTTTTGGCGCGGATACAGCGTTCCTATTCGCCTGGGGACGAATGACCGTGATTCAAACCGGTTCGATGGCACTCCTGGGATTTGTCTTCGGAGACTACGCTTCGCAGATTCTATCTTTGGGCCGCTATTCCTCTGCTATTTATGCGCTCGCAGCAATACTAGTGTTTACTGCCATTAATTTAATTGGCTTGCGCCTCAGCAAGAACGCACAGAATGTGATGACCGTCGTTGAAGTTCTCGGGATTGCGGTCCTGATCATTGCCGGCCTGGTGCTGTCCCCTCCTGCTCCGGCCGCGCCTGTGGCTGCTCCGGCTACCGGCGGTTCTCTTGGCCTGATGATGATTTTCGTCCTGCTGGCGTTTGGAGGATGGAGCGAGGCAGCGTTTGTCTCCGCGGAAGTCAAAAGCCGCAACGGCATCACCATAGCCCTGTTTGCAAGCATTACTGTGATTACGACGCTTTATCTGCTCGCTAATCTAGCCATGCTGCGAGGCCTGGGACTAGCGGGTATGGCAGCATCCTCCGCAGTTTCGGCTGACCTGATGCGCGTGGTTGCCGGGGAAAATGGCGCCCGTTTTATCAGCGTCCTAGTAACGATTTCCGCGGTAAGTTCCCTGAATGTAACGGTTTTGACGGGTGCGCGCTCCATATACGCCGTCGGCGAGGATTTCGGCGTGCTGCGATTTCTGGGAGGATGGGAGAGCAAGGCCAACGCGCCTAGGAATGCGCTGCTGGTGCAAGCCGTAATTGCCGTACTCCTCGTGGGACTGGGAACTGTCGCGATGGCAGCGCAGGGAACCACTCCTCGCGCGGGCTTTGAGACGATGGTGGCATTTACAGCGCCGGTATTCTGGTTTTTCTTTCTCCTGACCGGTATTTCACTCATGGTTTTGCGGCATCGCGAGCCGGACGTTCCCCGTCCTTTTCGCGTTCCGTTCTATCCAATCATCCCGTTAGTATTTTGTGCGACTGGGGCCTACCTGGTGTATGCCACCCTGGCGTATGCTGGCATGGGCTCCCTCGCTGGCGCTGCTGTGCTTGCTGCCGGGGTTCCCGTGTTAATGGTCGCGCGCCGCAAACGAGTTTCTGCTCCTGCAACCGCACTTCCAAGGAGGGTAGTATGAGGTTCATCCGCCGAATGACCGGGCCAGCCGTCTATGTCCTTGCGTTTGCTTCCATGCTCGCCGCGCAGGCGACACAGCAGCGGCGCACTCCCGACGTGGTTTTTGTTCCCACGCCCTATGAAGCTGTCAACAAGATGCTCGACCTCGCCGAGGTCAATAAGAATTCCGTAGTCTACGACCTGGGCTGTGGAGACGGACGCATCGTGGTCACCGCCGCCAAGAAGTTCGGAGCCCGCGGCGTGGGCATCGACATTGACCCCGAGCGCATCCAGGAGAGCCGCGAAAACGCCAAACGCGAAGGCGTCACTAACCGCGTGGAGTTCCGTGAAGCCGACCTGTTTGAGACCGACCTGAGCCCCGCGACTGCCGTTACGCTGTACCTGCTTCCCGAACTCAACCTGCGGTTGCGGCCCCGCCTGCTCCAGCAGCTCAAGCCGGGAACTCCTATCGTTTCTCACGACTTCGATATGGGCGACTGGAAGGCAGAAAAGACTGAGTATGTCGATGGTCCCGTGCGGCGTCACACCATCTATCGCTGGACGGTGCCTCAGCGCGTCGGAGGCGTCTGGCAAGTGAAGCCCAGTGACGGCTCCGCTGCATTCGAGCTGCAACTGCGTCAGGATGACTACCAGCTCAGCGGCAAGCTGGTCCGCGGCGGCAATGAAGTGGATCTCTCGGAGGTCGAAATCGTCGAGGGTTCCAAGATCAGCTTTCTGCTGGAGAATAACGTTCGCTTCGAAGGAATCGCCAACGGCGACACCATCGAGGGCAAGCTGAAAGGTGTTCCGCGGTCGCAGACATGGACCGCTACCCGCGTCCGTTCGGCAGCGTACAACGGCGACTAGCGCCGGTGTTGTGAACGCAGCTAGCGGCTGCGCGAAGTGGCGCGCTGCAGCGTCTCATCAAGCGCCGCTTTGGATTTTGCGTATTGCTCGGGGGAGATGCGTCCTTGCTGGCGATCCAGTTCCAGCTGGAACATCTCCTCCTTGAGTGCCCCCAGCAGCACTTCTCTATGGCCAGCAGCGCCGGATGCCGGAGGCTCCGCAGGAAGGTCGCCGCGCTGCTTCTTGCGCGTCGATGCCGTGCTTATAGACGCAGCCGTTGTCTTGCCGGAGCGTCGTGCGGTGTAAACTCCACCTACTACCAGCGCTGTTGTCAGTGCTCCCAAAATCATCCAGCGGTACTCATGCAGCGGGTCGGGCGTACCTTCAGGTGTTCCCAGCCCGCCGCCGGGACGCGGCGCAGCCTTCGCGTTCTCGCCGCCCTCTTCGCCATCCGCGATCATTCCGGTTCCAGTTACTTTGAAGGAAATGTCCTGCCCCGGCTTCACTCCGGTTGCCACCTGGATCAGGGTCTCCCCGTCCTGCGAGGGCATGGCGGAATAAGTTCCGGCAGCCAGCGGCTCAAACTTCATTGAGTTCGGCATCAGGACGGCAAAGTGTTCCAGGTTCCCGGCAGGTCGCGGGCGCAGCGTCATCTCGCCGCCATAGCCCATGCGGTAAGCAATCTGGAAGCGCGTTTCTCCGGGACGCAACGGAAAATTGAAGTGGTACTGACCCTTTTCCTCACCGGGTACAGGGGTCGCATTCACCGGCATACCCCCAGGACCGGAGGCGTTGACCTGCTCAATCTCCGCGCCATCGGGGATATAAACCGTGTAGGTACGGTCTGAAGCCAGCGCCCGGGGTGGGCTGGATGCGTTCTCCACCGCGTAAAGTTCCAGGATGAA
>JBFXAV010000462.1:0-3170 GCA_050183935.1 Candidatus Korobacteraceae bacterium
GGCATAGTGCGCCATTACCCCTAGCAGGTTCACCATCGCAGGCTTCACAAAGCGCGCGTAGACCTCTGCTCCATTGCCCAGTTCAGGGAGGTTGCTCACAGCCTGGGATAGTCGTCCCAGAAACTCCTGCTCGCGGTGGTCCCCGAAGAGCTCCTGCCCGAGCTGCAAGGCGCGACCCGCATATTGCATGACCTGAACTGTCTCAATTCCGGTAAGCTCATCGAAAAACCACCCGCAACTGGTGTACATGAGCATCAGGTATCGCTGCATTTCCAGAAGGCGCAATGCTCGAACCTGCTCCTCGGGGTTCAACGGCCTCAGCGCGTGCTCGGCAAGGTAGCGGTCCACGTTCTCCGGCGAGCGGTCGAGCACGACGCTGATGTAGGCGTCTCTGGCCTTCAGCGGATGCTTCAGGAGTTGGCGAGCACTTTTCTGGTACTGAGGCGTAAGGTCGTCCCGCAACCAGTCCAGCGCCTCGCGCAGCGGTGCGCGCCACTTCTGGCTCCACCCCGGACTCCCCCCGGAGTTACAGCCACAGTCGCTCTCCCAGCGGCCTACACCGTGCGCGCAACTCCATGCTGTGCGGTCGATGATCTCGGCCTCCATGACAGGAGGGAATTTTTCCAGGAACTCGCCATAGTTGGTAATTTGGGCCAGATTACGGGACTCCACGTACTCCAGAGCGTAGGCTAACGCCATGTCGCCGTGAGCGTGATGATGGCCGTATGTCTCTCCATCGGTAGCAATGTGCATGAGCTGCGCCCAGTTGCGCTCATTGTCAAAGCCGCTGATGAGGCGCAGCGCGCAGTTCTCCCCGCGGCTCAGCCGCTTATCGACTGCCACCGCCCGAGAAAAGGGACCGTCATAAAAGAATACCGCTATCTTCCGCCCTGCCCGCGTCTGGACCAGGTAAGGCCTCGTAGGATCGATATTGCCGCCTTCCACGCTGCGCCACGGCTGCCGCGTATGACGGGCGCGCACCTGCTTGGCCTGGTGTGGCGCCAGAATCGTGAAGCGAATGCCCTGCTCTGCCATTACATCCAGGGTTTCCATATCGACGGCCGTCTCCGGAAGCCACATTCCCTCTGGATCGCGCTGGAAGCGATGGCGAAAATCGCGAATCCCCCAGAAGATCTGTGTGTGCTTGTCACGCCGGTTGGCCAGCGGCAGGATCATGTGGTTGTAGGCTTGCGCTACGGCGGAGCCATGACCGGAGAAATGCTGCTGACTGAGAACGTCCGCTTCCAGGATTCGCTCGTAAGTTTCACGAGCATGCCGCTCCATCCACGAGAGCAGCGTAGGACCGAAGTTGAAGCTGATGCGTGAGTAGTTGTTCACGATCTTGCTGATTCTGCCGGACCCGCCCAGAATGCGCGACGCGCTATTCGGGGCATAACACTCCGCCGTAATTCGCTCGTTCCAATCGTGATAGGGATAGGCCGAGTCCTGTAGCTCGACTTCCTCCAGCCATGGGTTCTCGCGCGGAGGCTGGTAGAAGTGGCAATGGATGCACAGATAGCGGTCCATAGATCACAGAATATGGGTTGCAGGCACGGCTGTCTAACCCGGATTTCTCACCACGAGTTGGTGGAGCGGCGCTTCAGCGCCGCGTCAAACGGCTCTCTCAAATCTCGCCGGGAATATAGCCCGTGCAAGGGCTGTATCCCGGGGAACTCGTGGCGTGCCAGTCAATGCGGGCCTGAAGGCCCGCTCTACCTGGATTGTTAGGAATCCGCGCTAATTGAGCCTTTCGGGGCAGCACCAAAGTTTCGGCTGTTGGGTTCTTCTTCTAGATTCCGACGGCGTATTCCCCTTCTGCGGAACCTCGCGTCTGGTAGGAGTAGGGCCTGCGCAGCGAGTCCAATCGTTCCCGGCGAAGGCGCCGGCCTAGCAGCAAGCCGCCTGCAAGCACGCCGCCCGTAAGCAGAATCGCGGTCAGCGCGCCGGCTGGGTGCAGCGTTGCCGGCTGCATAACACGGCTGGCCAGTTCACGAGCATGTCCTCCCCTGCCCATTTGGCTCCGGAAGTTGCGAATTGAATCCATGCCGCCGCGCTCCAGTGCACGGTGGGTGTGCAGAAAGCCACTGAGCATGGGGACGGAAACGTCTTCTCCTCCGAGCACAATCGCATGATCTACGCCGCGTTCCTCCTGAATCTCCAGCAATTGTTGCAAAGCACGGTCCACAATTCTGGGACGCGTCCACAGGCAACGGAACGCAAT
Organism: Candidatus Korobacteraceae bacterium; assembly: GCA_050183935.1. GTDB lineage: Bacteria > Acidobacteriota > Terriglobia > Terriglobales > Acidobacteriaceae > DASZRZ01. The sequence continues at coordinate 2,222 of JBFXAV010000462.1, forward strand.
CCTGCCGGATTTGTCGATAAGAAACGTGGGATTGGGAAGGCCGCCGTACTTACGGTGCATGGAGCCAGTCAGATCATCCACCACAACCTCGCCTTCCAGCCGTTCCTGGTCGCGAAAAGTTTTTGCTGACCGGATTTTGTCTTCTATCGACCGGTGGGCCGGGGTGCGCTCGCCCGGATGAGCTTCCCGCACGTACACGAACAGGAATTCCACGTCCTGATCCGCGTATTTTTCATAGAGGCTGTTGGTGCGCTGAATGGAAGCGGCGGTGAATGGGCAGGTGGCCGAACCAAAGGTCAGGACTAGATTACTTTTACCTCGAAGGCGCGACAGGCGAAACTTCTCGCCGTCCAGTGTGCGGGCTTCAAAATTAGGGGCAAGATCGCCCGGCCTGGGACCGCCGGTTTGCCGGGACCGGGTGCTTCCCAGGTCTTTCATGGCCACGTCTCTGCGGAAGGCTGCATAGTTATAATTTTTTGCGCCGAACAACATGGAGCTCCTCCCCTTGCCGGACTGTCGATGGCGATTGGAAGCCGACGGACAGACCAACACACTGTTACGATGCGCCGACTTCGCGCGAGCGTTTCCCAACTAGCGAACTTTCTTTGATGTGTCTTCCTGCGACTTGCGCGCCTGCCGGGTGGTCGCTACAATTTCCTTCCCGGGCTGGGAAGAAGGGAAGCTATGGCGGCGCTCAAAGTTGGTGAACTTGCTCCGGACTTCGATCTGCCGGCTTGCACCGGCGAGGAAAAGCACCGCGTCCACCTGGGTGATTTTCGCGGCAAGAAAAACGTTATCCTGGCATTCCACCCGCTCGATTGGACCCCCGTGTGCAGCCAGCAGGGGATGAATTACCAGAATTTCCTGGGCCAGTTTGCGGAGCTTGATGCGCAGGTGGTTGGCATGAGCGTGGACTCCGTTTTTAGCCACTGCGCCTGGCAAAAGTATG
>JBFXAV010000463.1:0-3163 GCA_050183935.1 Candidatus Korobacteraceae bacterium
GTTGAAGGATACCTGGCAGGCGACCTGTTGCCGCTTACCGACCGTATCAGCATGGCGCATTCGCTTGAAGTGCGTGTGCCTTTCCTCGATCACGAATTGATGGAGTTCGCCGCGTCCATGCCGGCGAATCTCAAAGTACGGAATCTTACCAAGAAGTATGCATTGAAAAAGGTGGCGGAAAAGCTTTTGCCGCAGCGCATTGTGCAGGGCCAGAAACGAGGCTTCTCGATTCCGCTAACTCACTGGTTGCGCGGAGAGCTGCGGGGACTGGTACAGGCTCAGCTCTCAGCGGAGCGCCTGGAGCAGTCTGGTATCTTCGATCCCAAAGGCGTGTCGCGAATGCTAGACGAGCATCTCAGCGGTTCGAGTAATCATGAGAACCGCATCTGGGCGCTGCTGATGTTCAGCTTGTGGCATGATCAGTTCGTAACAGGCGCTTGTGCTTCGCAGCCAGTCCACATTTCTGTCAATTCCTGAGCTAAAGAACTTTCTTTAAGAATGCCACGGAGACTCCTGGACTCTCTTGGCTGGTGAGACGTTGGATACTGGCCTTCAATCGCCCCGCGACGAATGCGCTGGCCCGGATTTTTCACAGTCGAGTTAGAGCGGGCCTTCAGGCCCTCGTAACGCGGCCATGAAGTCTGCGATAGCCGCTGAACGCGACTGTAGCGCCACTCTACCAACTCGTGGTGAGCAATCCGGACTAGGCGCGTAGGCCCACGATAGCCTGGAGCGGGTTCTTGGACGCGACGCCACCCGACGTCGGAGAGCGGCCAGCTTCTTTTTGATACCACAAGAGGATAAGATCCGCGCGCCTGCCGACGCCGTATTTCGTCAAAAGATTGGAGACATGAAACTTCGCGGTGCGCTCGGAAATGTTCAGTTTCGTGGCTATCTCTTTGTTGGAAAGGTTGTCCAGCAGGCAGCCGATTACGTCGCGTTCGCGACGGCTCAGGTTCACGTCGCTGGAAATGGTCTTTTTTCCTGCGGATTCGTTCAGGATGCAGTCCACAAAGCGCGAAAGCAAAGTTCGTGGAACCCAATAGCCGCCATTGGCAACATCCCGCACCGAGCGCGGTAGGCACTGGCGCAATTCGGACAGGGTTACCAAGCCCTTTACCCCCAGGCGAAGAAAGGTGAAGGCAGTTTCCTCCCGGAAGCGGTCGGCGATCAGAATTACCTGTGCCGTGGGGCGCTTGGAGAATAGCCCTCGCAGCACTTCGTGCACCTGTCTCTCGGGACCGTCTGCGTCCATCACATAGACCCGTGCGCGAGGAATCTTCCCCTCCGCCTCCTTCCACTCCTCAAGACGAAAACCCTCGGTCAGGGACGCCCTGAGTTCGTTCATGCCGAGTGGATGAGAAGAGAAGATGCAGACCGAGATAACTTCTTTGGAATAGGTCTCCACTGGCAAGAGAGTACCCCGCGCACTTTCCTCGGACAAGTAACCTCCGCCTGGCCGTATGGGCATGTACCACGGAATTGGGCCTGGGACCCGGATCGGGACAGGGTTTGGCGCCTGTCCCCTGTACCTGCGAACAGGTTTCGGACAGCCCTCGGAGACTGGTCCTTTTCCGTCGTTGCGACCAGTAGTTGCAATCACTTAGCTCGCCTAATGTGAGTTCCGTCAGGGGCAAGCAAATTACCCCGACGGAGGAAAGAAATGCGAGCGATACTGTTTGCTGCTCTGCTGGCTCTGACGAGCAGCCTCGCCTGTAACGCCATCCCCAAGGGCGCTGTAACGAAAACCGCCCCGGTGGTGCAGACGATCTCCCCCACAGTTGCTCCGGCTGGCACATCGCAGGTTATGTTGTCTGTCTCCGGAAAAAATTTCAAACCAACCGCCAAAGTGCTTTGGAACGGACGGCGGCTGCTTTCCTATACCACTTCCGACGGACTTATTCGTGCAGCAATCACCAAGACGCAATTAAATACTCCGGGAACAATTCAAGTTGTTGTGCAGAACCCTTCGGGAGAAGAATCCGAACCGGTAAGCTTCACAGTAGCGCCGAGTGAAATAGCTCCAAACACCAATTCGAGCACGGGATCGACGACAACGACAACTCCCAGTTCGCCTCTCGTGATCACCACGGCTTCTCTTTCACCGGCGGTGGTAGGCACGTCCTACACGGCAACCATGAGTGCAACCGGTGGTGTTCCTGCCTATAGCTGGTCCCTGGAGTCTGGTTTCTTTCCGACAGGGATGATGCTTTCTCCCTCCGGAGTGGTTTCCGGACTTCCGTCGCAGCCAGGCACCTTCAGCTTTACGGTACGTGTTTCGGATGCGGCATCTTCGGCGCAGAGCGCGACCAAGGCTTTTAGCATGACCGTAACAGCGGCAACAGCTCCGCTGGCAATTACCACTTCGAGCGTCGCCTCCGGGACCACGGGAAAGGCTTACTCGGCAACGGTGGCTGCTTCGGGCGGCACGATGCCCTATGGCTTCAGTATGGCTTCTGGAACACTGCCCACGGGTGTGAGCCTGGCGTCGAATGGCACGATTGCCGGAACCCCCACGCAATCGGGTTCCTTCAGCTTCACGGTGCGTGCGACGGATGCAGCTTCTCCGGCGCAGAGCGCTACCAAGACTTTCGGCATGACGGTGGCGGCAGCACCTGTGCCGCTGGTTATCACCAGCACCAGCGTTCCTGACACCAAGGTGGGAAGCGCGTATTCCGCAACGATGGCCGCCTCTGGTGGCACCACGCCGTACAGCTTTACGCTGGCCTCGGGCAGCCTGCCTGCGGGACTTGCGCTGGCAACCAATGGATCAATTTCGGGAACGGCGACGGCTTCCGGCGTGTTCAACTTCACGTTGCAGGCAAAGGACTCCGCTGGACAGAACGCAACCAAAGTGTTCGGCATGACGGTGGCGGCAGCACCTGTGCCTCTGGTTATCACCAGCACCAGCGTTCCGGACACCAAGGTGGGAAGCGCCTACTCTGCGACGATGGCCGCCTCTGGCGGGACGACGCCGTATAGCTTCACGCTGGCCTCGGGCAGCCTGCCTGCGGGTCTTGCGCTGGCAACCAATGGATCAATTTCGGGAACGGCAACAGCTTCTGGCGTATTCAACTTCACGTTGCAGGCAAAGGACTCCGCTGGACAGACCGCAACCAAAGCGTTCGGCATGACGGTGGCGGCGGCTCCTGTGCCGCTGGTC
>JBFXAV010000464.1:0-3155 GCA_050183935.1 Candidatus Korobacteraceae bacterium
AGCGCGGCATCGCGCACAATCTTCAGGTGCGAGCTGGCATCGTGCATCAGGATAAGGCCGTTGGGATTGAGCTGCGGCAGGAAGTGCCGCACCTCCTGCTCGCGGATGGGCATGTCGCTGTCGCTGAACAGCAGATCAATTTTGCCCGCAACCTTAAGTTCCAGGCTCGACTGGTTATGCATCTCAATCCACTTCCCCAGGCCGGACCCTTGAATTCGCTCCTGGGCTTTGGCGAACACCACTGGATCGTATTCGCAGGTGACTACACGTCCGCGCCCATTCGCCTTCAATGCCTCTGCAATCCAAAGCGTGCTGACGCCGAGAAACGTTCCCGTCTCCACCACCAGTTCTGGCTTCAGTGTGGTGACAACCGTGCGCAGGAACTCCAGCACTTCGACCTCGGCGGTCATGGAGTCGTACATGCTCCAGCGCTCGGGGTGCGGGCACTCTGGCGTGGCGCGGTGGTACTCCGGCTGCACCTGCTCGCCGCGGCGCTCGATCTGCCGCATTACCTTGTGTTCCTGCTTCAGCTTTTTCTTGAACAATCGTCTGAGTTTCAAGCGTTCCTCGTTACCAGGCCGGCGGGTGGAACCCACCGTTAGCTTAAAAACACTAGAGCGTGTTTCAAAAATGAGCTTCCTTGCTTCCCTAAAGAAGTACCTCAGCGGCTAAAGCCGCCTGTGAGGCGCGTCTGAGCGGCACGGCTAAAGCCGTGCCCTTTCAAGGAAGCATTTTGAACACGCTGTACAGAAACGCCTGCAAGCGGCGCATGAAAGCAAGCTGCTCGGAGATCCTTCGCTGCGCTCAGGACGACTCTCCGCGAAGCTCAGTTTGCGTCCCGAGCGCGGCTCCACTACGTTCCTTGCTGCAACAAGAGTATAGGGGATTCAGTGAACTTCAGCCGCGTCTTCGTCTCCGAGCTCGCGAACCGAGGCGCGCACGGCAAAGTCGGCGGGAACAATCAGTACCTGTGGAAGATTGCCGCTGGCGCGGCGGTGTTTCTCCAGAGCCGGCAGCGCGCCAATTTTCACAATGTCGCGTAGAAAACCTGCGCTGGGGATGTCGTCGAACACAAAGGACTCGCTGGGATGGAACTCTTTCTGGGTTGCTAGCAGCAATTCCGACTCGGCCTGGAACTCCTGCTTGAGCGACGGATCCAGAACCACCGCCCAATAAACATCCCACTCCATCATGCGTCCGTCGGAGGGCATGCTGTTGATGACGTCATTGTGGTCGTAGGCTTCGTATCCCGGCACGCGATGCTGGGTGCCCGGCACTACCAGGTAGAGATTCAACCGCCGGTCGCGCGGAGTGGGATAGAGCACGCGCTCCCCGAATCGCCATGGCCCGATCTCGAATGTAGGGCCTCCGCGGGGGACCGGGGCCAGTTGAAAGGAAACCGTCCGGCCATTCAGGTAAGCCGTACTGATCTCGCCGACCTCCGCCTTGTTCGCGGGGCCCGCGACGGACCACGTCTGGTGCGCAAGAGCCAGGGAGCCAGCCACGCACAGGGCGGCACAGGCCAGACGCTCGGCTTTGGACTTCAACAACAAAGCCATCCTCCCAAGGGTGCTCCATTATAGGGAACTTGGGGAGCCGAATCGCGTGCCAAAGGTCCATACCGGCTGCCCCCTACCCGCCAGCACCACCGTTTACCCCTGCGGCTACGTGAAATGCGGCTTGGGGAACATCTGCATTCAGCATAAAATCAACGCCTTTACCACCATGTCCAGTCATCAGGCGTTTATTGACAAAGTAATTACTAAGACTGCCCAGGGCAGGATTCCGTGGAAGGCCATGAGCGAAAGCGACGCTTTCACTGCCTCCATTGAGCAGGAGTTCACCCTAACGGTCCGCCGCCCGGAAGCGCAGGAGTTCTCCTTTGAAGTCCGGGACCGGCTCGGCAACCGGCTCCTCGATCTGACTGGCGAAAAGAGCCAGGCGTGGGAGCAAGGGTACGAGCAGGCAGTCGAGGATTTCGAGCGCCTGCGACAACTGTTCGAGGCCGCGCGCAGGTTTGCGCTGGACGTGGATAACCAGCTTCTGCGCGCCAATACTCTTTTGGACCAATGCTGACGCTGGCGAACTGAGCCACCTTGTTCGCTCCCCTTAAAACCATAAGAGACAACTACGCGCGCAAGCTGGTATTCTTTGCGGTTTCCTCAATAGTGCTTGGCGCTATGGCAGCCCACTCACCCAACTCAAGAAAATAAAGAGGCCGGATGCAGATCAGTTTGGAAGGACGCGTAGCCGTTGTCTTCGGAGTCGCCAACAAGCGGAGCATTGCCTGGGGTATCGCCCAGAAGCTGCAACAGGCAGGGGCGCAACTGGTCATCACCTACCAGAATGAGCGTCTTGCTGCCGAGGCTCACGATCTGATCACGTCGCTTCCCGGAGCCGCGGCCCTCCAGTGCGACGTGAGCAACGACGCGGAGATCGACGCCCTATTCGCCCAGTTACGTGATCGCTACGGGAAGCTGCACACGCTGGTACACTCTGTAGCCTTTGCCCCGACGGAGGAGCTGCGCCGGGAATTCCTGCTGACCAGCCGCGAGGGCTTTCGCATCGCCCACGACGTAAGTGTTTATTCTCTGATTGCACTTAGCCGCGCCGCCGCCCCGCTGATGACCGAGGGAGGCAGTATTGTCACGCTCACCTACTATGGCGCTGAGAAAGTCGTTCCCCACTACAACGTGATGGGCGTGGCCAAAGCCGCCCTGGAGGCCAGCGTACGTTACCTTGCCAACGACCTCGGTCCCAGCAAGGTCCGCGTCAATGCCATCTCCGCCGGGCCGATCAAGACGCTGGCAGCCCGGGGAATTTCTGGCTTGGGAGATATGCTGAAGGCCCACGCCGAACGCGCCCCGCTGAAACGTAACGTAGACGTAAGCGAGGTTGCGGACGCGGCGCTATTTCTTTCTTCTGATATGGGTAGCGGCGTGACGGGTGAGGTAATTTACGTGGATTGCGGTTACAACATCATGGGGTTCTGAGCCTAAACAATCATCCGCGAGAATTTGCGCGCCGCCAGCAGTAGCACCGCCACGCCCATCACAAAGAGCGTCAACGCCTGAGGCCATAGCTCCAACAGTCCGGCTCCTCGCAAGATAATCCCGCGAAAGATTTCGATCATGTAGGTTGCCGGGACCAAATAG
>JBFXAV010000465.1:0-3122 GCA_050183935.1 Candidatus Korobacteraceae bacterium
GGAGTGCTTTGAACGACACGCTCGTCGGGATAGGGCAGCATGAAGTCGCGAATCTGGCCGGCGAGTTCGTGGCAAGCCTCAATGAATTGTCTGAGGGGGATCATAGGTGTTGAACTCATCATGCCGCTCTGGGATAACCTTGAAATCCAAGGTGCGCCAAAAAATGGATGTCGGATCCCCACAAGAGTCCCCACAGGTCAAATTTGGCCGGGAAACGTCTGGTACTCCACCCCGTATTCATTGAGGTCTGACTCACTCTTCATCCAGGCGATGCGAGCGGGCACGAAGATATTTGCCCCACCTTGTATGTACGGCATGGCGACTTCGACCCAGCTGTCTGGCTGGTAAGAGCGACGGCTCCGGAATCGCAATCCAGTATGGGAAACATCCAGAGTATTGGCGATTTCTTCCGTTTGGAAGTGCTGCCGAATACATGCTGCTTTCTGTATGTGCAAGCGTCGATTGCGGCGGCGATCCAAGAGCTTTGAAGGACTGGGAGGTAATGCCGGCAGAGTTTCTGAAGGTATTTCTAAAGTTGCACCGGAAGAATGAACTGGACCCCAGAATGTATGGTCGTGGCAATTACTGCAGCTGCGTCGAATGCGTTCTTTGGCTTCAAATACCGCTAAATCAATTACATCCAATCCAAAGTCTATCTTTCGGTGACATGCGAGACACTCCAGTAAGACCCTTCCCGCTGTGGCTATGCCGATATCGTGGAACTCTATTCCCCAAAAATCTTGCTGATCTTCGATAAACGTTATGCCATAGATAAAACCGTCGTTGTGATCGCCGATATGCCCAATAACACGCACAGCGGCCTCCCTGCCGTGTTCGAGTTTGATCATGATCTCCTGGTCTGGCCCGAGAGGACGGGCAATCAGGATACCAGCGCCATGGCGGCTGACAGAATCTGTGACAGCCTTGTCGAAGAAATCCATCCCGGTGAGTTCGGTCCCCAAAACTTCGACGGGGATTTTGATGAACACCCGGTTACTGCGTCTCAAGGAAACAGGCTCTGCTCCGCAATCCACTTGCATTGAACCCTCCAGACATGGTTCGAGCAATCAGACAAATCTGATATACGTCCGAAATCGTAGACTCACATGTACGCGGTCGATAACCGCAGAGCGGGTGCGAGTTTAGGTCGGTAGATTCCGGTCTGCCAGCTCACGCGCCCGGTCAGGATAGACGCTCACGAAGGTGTCTCGCTGCTGCTGCTCCTCCTCCGTATACTTGCCAGCATCATTAGCTGTACCTGCTAACGAGTGCCTGCACCTCCGCTACAGCGCCCGAAGACAAATGAAGAAATGCAATTCCGACCCCGATGGTGTTCACGTTGCGAACCGCTGTCTCTAAACGATGAATTGTGCCTTGAGGTCTGTCGTGCAGAGTGATCACGATTTCCGACCCAATCGAGAAGTTGCTTGTTAACGTCTGGAAGAAAAGGCCGCCTAATCCGATCACTCGCACGGGCGCGAGCATCTCCATACTTTCCGAGGAGACGTACACTTCGGCATCCGGGGGCAAATACACTCGCTCGTGAGCACGCATGTCATCCATCGTTGTTCTCGTCTAACCAAAACATCTGGCTATCAAAGACACAGCAGAGTTCAGCACTGCCAAATCTTTTTCTGTGAAGTCCGCGCCTGAAGCTGCCAGTGTTTCTGCTTTTTTCGACACCTGAATCACGCCACAAACTTTGTTTCCGCATTTCACAGGAACCTACATTAGCTTTTGAATGGGCAGCCCTCGAGTATCATTTTCGCCCTCGTCTTCTCGATCGCCGAGGTAAACCGTTTCAAACACACTAAGATGTTTTACCTGCACGAAGTTGTTGATGATTTGGGCCTGCTGACTTGTTGCGGTTCGAGCCGCCGTTGAAGAAGAATCGTTCAACGGAACGCTGCCCGCTTTCTGAAGAATCGCAGGGTGACAGAAAACGAGGTTCTCGCCTTCAAGGCGCAAAATTCCAACTTCATGGCCCTGTAAGCCAAAGAGCGCGCCAATTTCCTTTCCTAGGCGAGCACCATTTTCCGGGTTGAAGCCAAAGGCTTGTATTTCAGCAGCCAAGTGGAGCAGAGCACTCTCAGCAATCATCACGGCCCGGTCGTCCATCCATAAAGTGAATACTGAAACGCTAACTCGTTAGGAGCAATTTTGGCCAGCCGCAATTCAGGCTCATATTGAAACCAAAGTGCTAGAACTTGACGGAAAGCGGCGCGTTTGCGAGCAGCACTGCAAGAATCAAAGGCCGTGGATTGATTAGCTGGGAAAGCGAATTTATTGCGGATGTAATTAAATTGACAACCTGCCGAACGGTAAAAGTCTTGGCGTAGCGGGACAGAAGTCCGGGCGTGGTCTTCGCATACGACCCAGACCAAAAAGGAGTGCTGGTCTCGAGATTCGACATCAGCCGTGGAGCAATCTTGTTCGGTCTCTTTGGCTTATCTTCGTTTTCGATCTTGCTTACATTATTCTGCCCTCGGCGGATAGGTCCCATCGTATGATGTGTCCGCTATTGCTCCTGCTGCGCCAGAGCGTGCCAGCGAGTGTTTACAACGGTCGCGGCTACACGCAGCGGGGTGAAGTTCCTGGGAGCTGGCGACCTTGGCTCAGGTCGAGCGGGACAAGTGGGGCGGACCTGCTGATCTTGAATGTCCACCCGTTCGGTAACACTCGCAACACGCGCAAGATTCGCGCTGTTGATGCGGCCAGAAGCAATGTGGAGTAAGTGGGTTGTGCCAGCCGAAGCGCAATGCGCGGCACAAAAGTTTTCGAGCATTCTGGGCGGGCCCTAACTCATGCTGGAAGGAGTGCGGTTGATGAATCGAAGAGAATTCGTAGGAGCGGCCGCGGGAGCGGCTCTAATGCCTGCATTTGGATCTGTTGCCTTGCATGCAGCGGCCCCGGACCTCAGCAGCATTAAGCTGCGTAAGACAGCCAAGCCGGAGATCGTGTACAAGTCGCCTCACGCCAAGCCCAATGGCCTGCAAGCGGCAGCCCAGGGTCTTTGGGTGCAGGACCAGGGCACTGAAAACTGGGTTTCGCTGGTCAACTTTGCCGATGGCAAATTGATCCGCGAGTTTAAGCCTGACATCCGGGCCGCAAGTGGTGTAACG
>JBFXAV010000466.1:0-3111 GCA_050183935.1 Candidatus Korobacteraceae bacterium
CTCCAGTTCGTGAATCCGGCTGCGTTTGCAATCCCGGCGCCCGGACAGTTCGGAAATTACGAGCGCGGAAAGCTGCGTGGACCCATCTTCAACCAGGTGGATTTCACTTTGGGCAAGCGGTTCCCGATTACCGAAACCGCCAACGTGGAGTTCCGCACGGAAGTGTTCAACCTCTTCAATCGGCCGAATTTCGCCAACCCGCCGGTTGTTCTGAATAACTCCCTGGGAACGGGGACCAATCAGATACAGCCGGGTCAGGCGTTTACCTCGGGGGCGGCAGGCAGCGCCTTCGGTCGCCTGAACAGCACCGTAACCCGCACGGTGGGTCTGGGCACCAACCGCCAGCTCCAGTTCGCGCTGCGCGTGAACTTCTAGCGGGAAAGCACTTCCCAGGGCCGGTCCCGGAAAACAAGCCGGATCGGCCCTTTTCTTGCCCTTGCAACAGCAAGAACGCGAGATAGGTTGCGGACTGGCTTTCATTGAAGTTTTACATCTGTGTAACGTCAGGTTAATGGAAGCTTCCTATGCTGCATCTGGTGGCGTCCGACTTGACTCGCTGCCCAGAGGCTTGCGGGTAGGCCTTTAAAAATCTGCAAGGGCGCAATACTTGCGGATTAGCCGCTTCGGAGCGGGAGCCAACATGGAGTGGACCACAACAGGCTCGGCCCTCAGGCCGGATTTCACGGGCCTCCTGCGCGAGCGGAGAATGCAGGTGAGTGAAACCATCTTTTGCGTGGAAGATGATCGTGACATCTGCCGGTTGATTCAGTTGCACCTTACCCAGGCCGGATATCATGTGGAATGTTTCGGCAATGTGGATGAGGCACTCTCCCGCGCCAAAACTACCACCCCCTCCCTTTTTCTGCTCGACATCATGCTTCCTGGGGAAAGTGGTCTCGACTTCTGCCGGGAGTTAAAAGCGGTAGAAGAATTCGCGCGCATCCCTGTCATCTTGGTGACGGCCAAAACATCCCAGGAGGACCGGATTCGCGGACTGGAATTCGGTGCGGATGACTATGTGACCAAGCCATTCAGTCCGCGGGAACTCGTTCTGCGCGTGAAGGCGGCATTGCGCCGCGGGCAGCCGGAGGCGCAGGCGGACGTAGTCCGCTTTGGCAACGTAGAAATTGACATCTCGGCAATGATCCTGCGCGTGAATGGCCTGGAGCGCAAAACCACGGCGCTGGAGTTTCGTATTTTGGAGACGCTGGCGCGATCCCCCGGGCGGGTATTCAGCCGGGAACGGCTGCTCATTTTGGCAAGCGGAACGGAGCGCGACGTCAGCCCGCGCTCGGTAGATGTTTATGTAAGCGGCATTCGGGAAAAGATTGAGCCAGACCCGGCTCATCCTGTGTACCTGCAAACCGTCCGTGGCGCTGGTTACCGCTTTTTCCTGCACGAGCCGGTGGCGCTGAACGGCAATGCCGACGCTAGCGCGCCTGCTCGGTCGTAGGCGCGTAGTAGCCCTGGCGGGCTCGTACGCGGTAGTTCTTGCCGCCAATTACTTCCAGTTCAATCTTGCGGAAGCGTCCGTCGGCCTCGAAGTTGGCAGGCTTGTAGGCCAGAACGTACTGGCTGCGCAGTTCTTCTTCAATTCTTGAGAAGGCGTCTTCAACTTCAGAAATCTTGTAGGGAAAGAAGGCCCGCCCTCCGGTGGATTCCGCGAAACGCTCCAGAACCTTGTCTCCGCGCAGCTTTACGTTGGAGTCGTTGGTACTGACCGCATAGACGATCACATTGGCGCGATGGGCCATGGAAATCGCCTCTTCACGGGTTACACGGCTCTGGTTATCTTCGCCGTCGCTGATCACAATCAATGTGCGGCGCACGCTCGCGCCGGAATCATCGGCTTTCATCAGCTTGTCGCGGCACGCAAAAAATACGGCGTCATACAAAGCTGTGCCTCCGCCCGGACGCAGCATGCGAACTCCATGGGAAAGCTTTGCAAGATCATTGGTAAAGTCCTGCATCACCTCAGCGCCGGAGTCAAAGCCAATAACAAATGCCCGATCGCTGTGCGGGCGGACAATATGCTCCAGGAAGCGAATCGCGGCTTCCTGCTCGAATCGAAAACGATTGCGAATGGATCCGCTGGCATCAATGATCAGGCCAACGCGCAAAGGCAGACCGGTTTCCGAGCGAAACTCCATCACGGACTCCGGCGGGGCGCCATCGTCCAGAATGCGCAAATCTTTGCGGCTAAGGTCGCGAACAAACTGGCCGCGCCGGTCGGTCACGGTGAACACCAGGTTTACTTCGTTCACCAGCCGCCGGATGGTGATCAGCGGTTCTTCCGCTTCCGCCGCCGCTGGGTTCTCTGCGCCGTTTTTCATCGCGGAGGGCAGCGGGCCGGACGATCCCGAGGGCTGCTGCTGGGCCACGGCAGCGGCGATAAGGAGAACGAAGAACGCGACACTCCGGATAATTAAGACCATAACCTTTGGCACCATGTGGCACAGCCGTACCTCGAACAAGCCTCGCCAGCCAGCTGTTTCCGCAATCGCGGTCACAACCTCTGCCACGACCTGCCGTTTGGTGACGCTCATGGGTTAGATGCTCGAAGTGTGCTCTCCGGCACCCTTCCTTTCGCGCCGTTGGCCGTAACTGCTTCTACAGCATATCCCGGTTTCGCAAGCCGTAGCAGTAACCGAAGTCCAAATTATTCGGTACTGCACCAAACCGGAAACTCCGGGAGTACCAGCAAACCGCAGAGCCAATCACTACTCTTTTAGCCGCAGCATGCGAAGGCCATTCATGGTCACCAAAAGGGTCGCGCCCATATCCGCTACGATTGCCAGCCAGAGGGTGGCCATGCCCAGGGCGGCAAGTGCCAGGAAGGCGCCCTTGAGCGAGAGCGCGATCCAAAGATTCTGCCGAATCACCCTGGCGCTGCGTCGGGCGTGCCGAAGCAGAAACGGCAGCTTGGTGAGGTCGTCGGAGATCAGGACAATGTCAGCAGTCTCCAGCGCCACGTCGGTGGCGCGCCTACCGATGGCAATTCCTACGGATGCCGCCGACATTGCCAAAGTGTCGTTGATGCCGTCGCCGACCATCGCTACGCTGCCGTGGCGTAGGCGCATCTGCTCGATCACCTCGACTTTCTCCTCCGGC
>JBFXAV010000467.1:0-3087 GCA_050183935.1 Candidatus Korobacteraceae bacterium
TATCTTGCCGGATTTGAAATCGAGGGCTTCGAGATGTATCCCCGCGCCGTAGGCGTCCTACGCGATGGAGCAATCTCGCTCTTGGAAGCCACTCCCGAGGGCCTCCGAATGATCGGCAGTCCTGGCTGGAGAATGGGCGAGCTAATGGGTGTGCTGGTAGAAAAAGACGGCCGCAAAGTGTTTCAGGCCAAAGCCGAGATCGTGGAGGCCACCCCCGAGCGCCTCGAAATCCTGCGCCGATTTCGCAAAGAACTGGAAACGCTGCTTGCCACTGAGCAGTAAACGCAAATGGCAGACTTTCTCTTTGATTGTTGTTTTACAGAATATCCATTATCGGACGTTGCGTAAAAATTCCCGAACGCCCTTGCAGTCGCTTGAATTCAGAAGCAAACTTCTGTGCCCTATTTCTCGAGTTCGATTACTGAGACATCCAGCAAGGCTATGGACCGAACGCTGATCTTTGACGTGGGCGCACACGCGGGAGACGATTCCGACTTTTATCTTGCCAAAGGTTTTCGAGTCGTTGCAGTGGAAGCCGCTCCGAATCTGTGTGAGCGATTGCAGAAGCGGTTTGCTCACTACGACGCCAGATTTACCTTGGTGAATGCTGCCATTACAAACAACCGCGGACCGGTGAATTTTTTGGCCAATCCTGGCGCGAGCATCTGGGGCACTCTGGATCCGGATTTCGCCGCCCGCAACGCTAAACTCGGGTTTCCTTCGCAGGAAGTCGAGGTTCCCGGTGTGCGGCTCCAAGACCTTCTGGCAAGTTATGGGGTTCCCTACTATCTCAAAATCGACATAGAAGGCGCTGATCTTACCTGCCTTTGTGCTCTTGCGGACTCCACAGAGCGACCGCAGTATGCGTCCATAGAGTCCGAAAAGAAGGACTGGAAAGGGCTGTTGCGCGAGTTTGAGATTTTTTCCGATTTGGGCTATCGCAAGTTCAAGGTGGTGGACCAACGCTTCCATAAACTCACGAAACCGCCTGTTCCGGCCAAAGAAGGCGCTAGCGTCGATTACACCTTCAAAGGTCACTGCAGCGGCCTTTTCGGAGAAGAAATTCCAGGTGGGTGGCTTACCGCAGAGGAAGCAATTCGCGAATATAGTCGGATCTTCCGCCATTACAGGTTGTTTGGCGACGACGGGCTTATACCCGGAGTCGTTCGTAACCTCTTCCCGGAGCACCGCAAGTGGGGAGCGGCTTGGTATGACACACATGCTGCGCTGTAGTGTCACGGCCTAAATGTCTCGGTGGTGCGCTCGCCCCAAGGCCTCAGTTCCCCAGCACCACCTTGGGATGAAACAGCGTGCCTGCCACGCGGGTGGCAATGGCGATCAGGTCTGCCTGTCCCTGGAAGACCTTCACTAGAGGGGCTCGCGACATCTCCGGAAGGTTCACGGCGCGTCCGTGGCGAATCTTGGCTACATCCTCTGGGACAGCGGTCACGCTTGGCATCTGGGGCAACAACTGACGTGGATGAACGAACAATTCGGCGGCGCGATCCTCGCTGGCGGCGTGTTCGAGCGCCTCCAAGCTATGTGCGTCTGCAACGTCAAATTCTCCAACGCGGGTACGGCGGAGGCTGGAGAGGTGTCCTCCCACTCCGAGGACTTTTCCCAAATCATGAGCGATGGAGCGCAGGTACGTTCCCGAAGCCACTCGGGCACGGAAGCGAATCCGGTCTCCCTCCAGGGCCAGAATGTCGATTTCGCGGACTTCTACAGAAACAGGCTGCAGCGGCACTTCCTTCTTCTTGCGTGCCAGCTTATAGGCGGGTACCCCCTGAATCTTCTTGGCCGAGAACGGCGGCGGCATCTGCTCAATCACGCCACGGAACCCTGCAGCGGCGGATTCCACCTCCGCCAGAGTTACGCTCACCGCTTGCAGAGCGGTCGTGGGATCGCCTTCGCTGTCGTAGGTATCGGTAGCAAAGCCGAGCCGAATCTCGCCCTCGTATGTCTTTTCACATGCCGTATAGAACTGGGCCAGGCGCGTCATTCGTCCGATCACGAGCGGAAGCACTCCCGTGGCCATGGGATCGAGTGTCCCCAGGTGCCCGATAGATCGCTCCTTCAGTATCCGCCGGACGCGGCTAACAACGTCATGAGAGGTCATGCCCCCGAGCTTGTCGACAATCAGTACGCCATCCATAGAAACTTGGAAGCGGCCCACTGGACCTGCTTCCCTGCGCATTCTCCTTCTGCCTTGTATGATGGTGATTTCCGCCGCGCTTACCTGGGCGGGCTGAACGGCCACCTTCGATGATTCCGATTCGCGATGACGCTCCGCGCTATACCACGCCCTTCGTCAATTACTTCCTGCTGGCGCTGAACGTTCTGGTCTTTCTGTATGAATTAGCGCTGCCGGTGCGCGCCGCTAATCTGCTGTTCTTCCAGTTCGGAGTTGTCCCTATCAAGATTACCGCGCTTGCGCAGGGCCACCCTGACGTTACTCCGGAAGCTGCGCTTATTCCCGTGCTGACGTCCATGTTCCTGCACGGCGGGTTTTTACATCTGCTCTCGAACATGTGGGTGCTCTACATCTTTGGGGACAACATTGAAAGCTACTTGGGACACTTTCGCTATCTGCTCTTTTACCTGGTCTCCGGGGTCGCCGCTACCATCATTCACGTGCTATTCAACCTGCAATCGGAGGTTCCCAGCGTGGGCGCCAGCGGCGCCATTGCCGGCGTGATGGGCGCCTACTTTGTGTTGTTTCCATCCGCACGGGTACTCACGATCATGCCGTTTTTCTTTCTGTTCTTTCTGTGGCTGCCGGCCTGGATCGTGCTCGGCTACTGGTTTTTGGCGCAGTTTCTCAGCGGCGCTGCCACGACAATTGCTGCAACTACCCAATCCACCGGAGGCGTGGCTTTCTGGGCCCATGTGGGTGGCTTTCTCGCCGGAGTTGCTCTCATCAAGATGGTGTCCTCGCGGCGTCGCCTTCGCTATAGCTGAATCCTGTTTCCCCGCAGCCGTATGTGCCACTTCGCCCTTACACAGTTCCGCCCGGAGGCATCAGCCGAATCTCTTCGACAACGGTGTTGCCCGGCATCTTGAGTGCCTTCACCACCATTGCAGCCA
>JBFXAV010000468.1:0-3084 GCA_050183935.1 Candidatus Korobacteraceae bacterium
TTGAATTCTCCTGTAAATAACGCCGCAGTCGTACTGGTCATTAGTACAAGAGGCTCCTCGGTTGTCCCCCAAAAGGCTGGGTTCGTGGATTCGTACCTTCGCTCATTTCAGAGCAGAGGAGCCCCTAATGAAAAGTGCTTCTATGCAATCTTGCGCTTGGGTTTGTCCTTCTTAGTAAGGTTCGCGCCAACCGGAGTGGAATCCGCAGGAGAAGTTGCTTCCGAGTCTGGTACTGGCTCTTGCGGACTAATGTCCAGCCCTTCGCCTTTAAACACAGGTGACTCGACTATGTGCAAACCTGCTGCCTTAGCGATCGAGGCTGCCGAATCTGTTTCTCCCTCATCGCCTTCTCCCGTGGAATCGTTAAAAAACTGGTCAACAAGTCCCGGCGTCGGAGCAATCAAGCCGATAGAAAAAGCAGGCTTTTTCATTGTTTCCAACGCAGCGGAGAATGCTCGCATGTGAGTGATTTCCCGAGTCATCAGAAACTGCAATGCCTCTTTTGTCCCTACATCGTCGGTGAAGTTAATGAGCCGTTCGTAGACGATCTTGGCCCGAGCTTCTGCGGCTATGTTGCTTCTTAAATCGACTGCAAGGTCTCCTGTCACTTTCAGGTAGTCAGCGGTCCAGGCATTGCCGACGGAATTGAACAAGGCAACTCCTCCTCCCCCTGCGATGGAGACCAATGGATCGGCTTCCGCTGCCTCGCGGTTCGTTTTCATAGGTTTCAGGTGCATACGGATTAGAGCACCAACGACTTCTAAATGACTTAACTCCTCCGTACCTATGTCCAACAGGAGGTCTTTCCGTTCAGGGTCTTCGCAGTTATATCCCTGAATGGAATATTGCATAGCGGCGGCCAGCTCGCCATTTGCGCCGCCGAACTGTTCGAGCAGCATATTGCCAAATCGAACATCAGGTTGGCCAATGTTCACGGTGTACATCAACTGCTTTACATGGTGATACATGAATATTCTCCTCGCGAACTCACCACATTGAGAGGCAGTCTTGCAACCCCGTGTTGCATGGTCCACACCAACGGCGTAAACCTTAAGAATTGCGCCAGCAGGTGCAATCCTGCAGGATCCGCGCTATTCCTCTTCAGTGTTGAGGTGTCGTTAATGCGTCATCGAGTAGACGATGTAGTTGATTCCGATGCGGTAGGCCAGCGAAGTGAATTTCTCCGGGTACTGCGGCAGGTCGGCCCACTCCCAGGCGTCGCCCAGGTCCATGTTGTGACAGATGGCCACCATCAGGCGCCCTTGATCGTCGTAGATGCCCTTCCACTCGGCGCGAAAGCCATCGCGCTGGAAGGTTGAGCCGCTGTTCAAATAGCTGATGCCCGGAACCTGGAAGCGCTCATCCAGATCGTAAAGAACGTGAAAGATGGGATCGCTGTTGGGAATATCAGCAATCACGCGGTCAGGAAATACCCGGCTCAGGCTCGCCATGAAGATGGCCCACTCGCGCGAGCCGTGAAAGTCGTCCACCAGCAGGAAGCCGCCGCGTTGCAGGTAGTCGCGCAGCTTTGCAGCCTGCTTGTCGCTCAGTTCCCAGCGGCCCACCTCAACGGCGTAGATCCAAGGCCAGTCATAGATATTGTCGCTGTCGAGGTCAACGACCTCTTCCACCGAGCGCGTGTGCAGGCGGGTGAGGCGGCGAACTCCCTGCACGAACTGGCGTTCGGCTTTGGGGTAGTCCGTGGCCCAGCTCCAGCCCCGGTAGTAGCCGCCACCAAATGACGGATACTGTAAGCGGGCAAATGCCCACTCGGTTTGCTCTCCCGCGTCCGGGGGCATGGCGTCTTCGTCGTAGTATCCGCGAAAGCGGCCTCGCTGGAACGCGAGCGCGCCCGCCAGGAGCGGCAACAGCAGGAGCAGGAAAGCCAACAACCGGTTGCGGAGGCGCATGGGAAAAAGCCTCGCCTAGACCGCTTGAGCATAGCACGGGACTGTGGGGCTGGGAGTCCGCCAGAAATTAGTAAGGTTATCTGCGAGCTAGTGTTAGGAGGCGTCTGCCGCGTTGTCCGCCGTTGCCGCACGCGCCTGTGCATTGCCGCGCACGCGGTGCTTCCAGTGGGTCCACACGAACCAGATGCCGCCAATCAGCAGCACTGCCAATACAACTTCCTTAAACTGGAGGAAGTAGGGCTTGATGGACATCCAGTTCTGGCCCAGCTTCATGCCCAGCCATGCCAGGCCAAAGCACCACGGCCAGGAGCCGAGGAACGTATAGACGTGGAACGGCACGCGTGGCATGCGGGCGATTCCCGCAGGAAGCGCGATAAAGGTACGGATGACGGGCAGCAGCCGTCCGATAAAGATGGCAGCCCGGCCATACTTCAAAAAGAAATGGTCCGCGTGCTCCAGGTCGCGCTGGTTCAGCAGAATGTAGCGGCCGTAGCGCTCCACCAGCGGGCGTCCGCCGTAGTAGCCGACTTCATAGGCAAGAATCGATCCCAGGTTGCAGCCCACCGCTCCGGCGGTTGCCGCCCAGAACAGGTTGAAGCGGCCTTCGCTCACCAGAAATCCGGCGAACGGCATAATCAGCTCGGAAGGCAGCGGAATGCAGGCGGACTCAATTGCCATGAGGAGCACGACACCGGGGTATCCGGTGCCGTTGATCACCCAGTAGACGAACTGGAATGCGAGGGCAAAAAACTTTTCAATCATGCTTTAAGGATGTGGTCCCGATCGTTTACTTTCCGTTTCGTCGAAGCCTACGACACTCATTGGATGCTGGGCGGCGAGCCTGAGCCAATCTAGAAATCGTGCGACTCCTGGGTAAATGTATATCCGGGGAGGCTTGCGCCCTCCGTGCCCTTCTGGACTTTGACCCGAACCGATTCGGTCTGTGCCGCGGAGGAGTCGGCAGGGCGAAGCATGGCGTACTGCGTGAAAACCTCGCTATAGACCTTAGTTACCAAGAAGTTACGGGCGCTCTGGTCATGACGCCATACCTGACCGAGCTGCACACTCTTTACGGCCATGGATTCAGCCTAACCGGGGCTGCGAAGCCAGTCAATTCGCAGACGGGCACATTTAGTTCCGGAAGGCCATGAACGGGAGGAGTCCCGGAAGCTTA
>JBFXAV010000469.1:0-3079 GCA_050183935.1 Candidatus Korobacteraceae bacterium
GGCCCAGGTCCTGCGATCGCCGCGAAGTGGTGCCCGAACACCACCCATTTATTGGTACGGACGAAGTCGCGACCATCTTCTAGACGTTCCGCAGGAGTGGCGCGCAGAGGATCGAGCACCAGCACCGTGGCGGCGACGAACTTGCTATAGAAGCGGTAGCCGACCGCATAGGTACACAACGCGGCCGTAACCAGCCAGATGGCATTGATGGGCTCGCCACGACGCAGCGCAATGGTGGCAAACGCCAGCGCTCCCAGCGCCGCAACCAGGATCCAGACTCCAACCCGCATGACTAACCGCATACTGCGCAATCCTCCTGCCGGCCCTGGAAAGCCGCTAACTTGCTGACTTCATTTTTCGTTAAATATGCGCCGACCATTCTGTAGGAGTTTGGCACGAAGGGCAAGGAAGGAAGGGCATGGGCATGTGGGTCAATACACTATTGCAAGCAAAGAAAAACCCCCACCCTCCGCCAAAATCGGGCGTGGAAGGGTAGGGCACCCGCGCAAAAAGTGGTGCGATTGCATGGATTTGAATACAGCTGTCGCAGAGAACAAGGCTAAACTGTGTCCATGCACACGCACGGGTTGGTGATTCTTTGGCTTCTATGCTGCTCTGTTGAAATCGCGATGGGTTGCAGTGCCTCGCCAATCGAATTTCGACTCGCAGCATCTGATATCAGGATCGTGGTCACACATCGTGAAGCACCGATCTCCGGAATTCGCGTCGAGGTTGTACCAGAAGCGCAGAATAAGCCTATTTTTGAAAATATAACTGATGAGCAGGGACTGGTCTTGATTCAAGGACTCCTACCCGGTAAGTACCGAGTAGAGGCCTCACATCTGAATTTTCTGGCAGAAGAATGGATCGAGGTTAAGACCTCACCTGACGAAAAAGCAGTAAAACAATTTAGATCTCCAATGGGGTGATCATTCCTATCAGACCCACAGAATTGAAGGAACCCTTAAGGGTTTCGTGCCTGGTAATACCGGCAACAAGATTATGGATTTCATCCACCGAAAAGAAGCAGTTTTCCCCGGCGTTGCAATTACGTTGCAGGGAGCGTTTTCTGTCTATGAATCCAGTACCGTATCGGATAGCGCCGGGAAGTTCATTATCGACCATGTTCCCGAGGGCATCTACGTGCTTACAATTGCGGGCGGTATGAAGTTTGTAGCCGGCACTGCCGACGTAACACGTCTTTTGGTAGAAGTCACAGACAAGGCAAACCGGGATTTCCTGCCCCTTCAGTTACAACAAACAGGTTGCCCCTATGGAGCGGAATTTACGTTGCAGGAACGCTAAATTTCACTTCCCTGTCCGCACCCATCTATCCCATTCCCACCGCTTCCCTTACGAGGTAAACTAGAGCGTTTGGGGCTACCCTCTTCGGGACATTTATCTAATGAAGGCAGACTATAAGGCATCTGCAGCGCCATCCTCGGTGCTGGAGCCGGTGGACGAGCGCGAGCGCGTATTCGATCTCTTCCGCCGCTGGGGCTATCTACAGGCTGATCTCGACCCGCTGCAACTGCACCTTGAGCCCATCCGCTAACCGGACCTCGACCTCTCCGGCGAGCACGCGGACGCCGCCCGGCGCTACTAAAGCCGCAGCATAGGCGTGGAATTCATTCACAGTCCCGACCGGCCGCAGCGCCAGTGGATTCAGGAGCGCATTGAAGCCGAAGCTCCGCAGACCGACCGGGCGCGCGTGCTGGAGCAACTCGTCCGCGCTGACCTGTTCGAGCAGGTGATTCAGTCCCGCTATCTCGGCACCAAGCGCTTCTCGCTGGAAGGCGTGACCGCGCTGATTCCCGCGCTGAGCGAGATGCTGGATACGGCTACCGCCAGCGGCGCCGAGCAAGCAGTACTGGCCATGAGCCATCGCGGACGCCTGAACGTTCTTGTTCACATCATCGGCCGCCCCGCCTCCGATATTTTCACCAAGTTCGAAGACGTAGACCCGCGCAGCGTTCTTGGCGGCGGCGACGTGAAGTACCACGTGGGCGCTACCGGAACCTATACCTCCCGCGACGGTCGCGCGCTGGCAACGCACATGGTTTCCAACCCCAGCCATTTGGAGGCTGTTGATCCCGTGGCTCTGGGCCGCGCGCGCGCTAAGCAGGTACGCCTGGGCGAAGATGGTCCGCGCCGCGTGATTCCCATTGTGATGCATGGCGATGCCGCCTTTGCCGGCCAGGGCATCTGGGCAGAAACGCTGAATTTTTCCGGGATCGACGGTTACGACGTTGGCGGGGCCATTCACGTTATTGTCAACAACCTGATCGGCTTTACTACCGAGCCGCGCGAAGCGCACGCCTCCCGCTTTGCCTCAGATGTTGCCAAGCGCCTCAACATTCCAATCTTCCATGTCAACGGCGAAGACCCGGACAGTGTCGTGCGCGTGGCGCGTATGGCTGTCGAGTATCGCTATCACTTCCAGAGCGATGTCATTGTGGACATCGTCGGATACCGCCGTCACGGGCACAGCGAAGTCGACGACCCCACCATTACGCAGCCACTGCTTTACAAGCGCATCGCCGACCATGCGCGGCTCTGGGAGATTTATGCGCAGCGCGCGGGACTGGATGGAGCGGCAGTTGCCCAGCGTATTCAAGCGGAGTTGCTCGAAGCTCACAAGAAGGGCGCGGCCGCCAAGAAGAAACCGCAGCTCGCCACCCTTCCGCAGTATTGGAACCCCTACAAGGGCGGCTGTTACAACCCCGCGTACGAAGTGGATACCGGGGTTCCGGCAGAAACTTTGGGTGGCATCACCCAGGTGCTCACGAGCGCTCCTGAGGGATTTCACGTCCATCCCAAGATTCAAAAGCTGCTGGAGCAGCGCGCCGAGATGGGCCAGGGCTAGCGCCCGCTCGATTACGGCATGGCCGAGGCTTTGGCATTCGGGTCGCTGCTTCAGGTTGGCCACCCGGTCCGAGCCAAAGGCCAGGACACCCGCCGCGGAACCTTTAACCAGCGCCACGCCGTGCTCATCGACGTGGAGACTGAGCAGGAGTACATTCCGCTCGCGCACATCAGCCCGTACCAGCCGCGCTTTGAGATCTACAATTCCACGCTA
>JBFXAV010000470.1:0-3062 GCA_050183935.1 Candidatus Korobacteraceae bacterium
GGGTTGGCGTGGTCGGGGGCGGATGCTCAGGCTTTTCCTATTCCATGTCGTTCGAAAACGGCGCCGGAATGATGGACAAGGTGTACGAGTTCGTCGGGCTGAAGGTTTACGTCGACGCCACCTCGCTGATGTACCTGAACGGCGCATACGTGGATTACGTGGAGACGCTGGAAGGCGCAGGCTTCAAGTTCGAGAACCCGAACGTGAAGAGCACCTGCGGCTGCGGATCGTCATTCAGCGTATAACCACCAGCGTGTAACGACTGAAACGCTTTTAAAGTTCAAAGGCCTCGCGTCAGCGCGAGGCCTTTGTGTTTCTGGATGAAACCGACAATGAGTTCAATCCTGGCGGTAATTTGCCCTTGACGTGGTTTTTCGTTACCAAAATGTCTGTGGAACCGGTGCAAAA
This sequence comes from Candidatus Korobacteraceae bacterium, assembly GCA_050183935.1. Lineage (GTDB taxonomy): Bacteria > Acidobacteriota > Terriglobia > Terriglobales > Acidobacteriaceae > DASZRZ01. The sequence goes on from JBFXAV010000470.1 coordinate 409, forward strand.
TAATTCCACGAGTCCTTTTTATTTCGTGGCCGTCAACTTACCCTACATAATTCAAAAGTAATGCCCAAAGGTTTGGGGACCAACATGACAACGTATCGCCGCTGGCTGCGCGCAGCTCTTCTGGCTCTCATCGGTTTCTGCAATGCGACGCCGGTGGTTTCCGCGGCCGAAGTGCTGGTTCTGAGCACCACTTCGACCAAAGAGGCTCTCACCGAACTCGCGCCGATGTTCGAGCGCCTTAGCGGTCATTCCGTAAGGCTGGAGTTCGTTGGTGGCACCGCCATGGCAGAACGCATCCGAACCAATGCTACCGGCGACGTTCTGGTCGGTCCCGAGGAGCTTTCGGACACTCTCCTTCGCGAAGGTCGCCTCGTCGCTGGAAGCCGTGTCAATTTCGCTCGCTCCGTTGTCGCCGTGGCCGTTCGTGCCGGGGCAGAGAAGCCGGACGTCAGTTCCCCCGAGGCCTTCAAGCGCACGATGAGCGCCGCCCGTTCGTTCTCCTACAGCAAGGGCGTAAGCGGCCAGCAATTTGTCGAGCTGATGACGCGCCTCGGCTTTGCGGACGCAGTGAAGCAGAAATCCGTGCTTCCCAAAGCGGGCGAAGTTGTGGGAGAAGTCGTGGCTCGTGGCGCTGCGGAATTAGGGGTCCAACAGCTCAGCGAGCTTCTGCCAGTGCCTGGCATTGATATCGCAGGGCTCGTGCCCAGCGAGCTGCAACCGGACATTCTTTATGGCGCCAGCATCGTAGCTGGATCGAAATCAGCAGAAGCCGCCAAGGCGCTCGCAGAGTTCCTGCGCTCGCCAGAAGCAATCGTTGTACTTAAGAAACACGGATTCAAGGAAATGTCGCCGGGACCATGACATGTTGTTAGAAGGCCACTTGTTAGAAGGCCACGTCTGCCAAGAGCAGGCAGAGATGGGCACTGGCCACGCAGGCAGAATAAGGATAGGTCATGCGCAGGAAGTTGCTTGCGACTGTTATTGTGCTCGTCATAGTTGTGGTTGTCTACGCTCTGTTTCCGGAATGGGAAATTACGGGCGCGCGCTTAAACTGGCCGAAATAATTGCGGCGGGCAGTCCAGATAAACCGACCGCTTCCGAGCCAAAGAGGCGGTGGTCATCCCAGACAAGCATGCTTGTCTGGGTTATGAAAGTGACTATCGCCTTGCGAGAGCGCCCACCGTTGGGCTGCCAGTTCCGCCCGAACCGCTGATCCCCCTGAAACCACTGGTTCCAGCAGGGCCCGGGGTGCCCCATCCTTGCGCAGCAAGGGTGGGAAAAACAAATGGGAATAATCCCGCGAAACTTTCAAAGTCCAGGCAAATCCTGCCGCCCCCAAACAATCCAACTACCCAGGAGCCGTGCAGATGAGGATGCTGTGTACGATTCTGGGCGCCATAGCATTGCTGGCGTTTTGGAACGGGTGCTCAAGGCAGCAGGAACCTGAACCCGGCTCTGCCATAAGTGGCGCCGCCAGAAGTAAGAATCCGCCCACGCAGCTCAATACGCTTACAGAAGAAGTGAAGCTGCGCGGAGTGCCCGTCGGAAATATCGTCTTCCTCAACTCGGTCAAACTCGAGCCCACTCCCGCCAAAGACGCTGTATTCAGCATCGACTCCGAAGGTGAGCGGCTTCTTGTGGCCCTGCGTCCCGGTACCGATCTTCCTTCCACGGCCGGACATCGTTTCCAGCTTCGGGGAAGAATCGAGCAGCTACCCTCGCCGGCCGCAATGCAAAAGCGCTGGAAACTTTCCAAGGAACAGATTGCCGAGGCCCGCGCGCAAAGGTTCTACCTGGTCGCGGACTACCTGGCTCCCGAATCCCAACCCACTCCCATCGCCCTGTCTGAGTAATGTTATCGATCCAGCACCGGTGGCGGCCTGCGGTTGGCGCATCAGAGACTTGGAGGGCTTTAGCCCCTGCGGTTTGATTGCAGGAAGGTCGGTGCGGGTGCCCCCTAGTGAAGCAAGGGTGGAATTGATCCATCGACTCAACCCCTATCTGAGCTGAACGCAAGATTGCTGTTGACAAGATATATCTTGTATATCATACTCAGTCATGAATTGATAGTCAGGGAGGAGAATTGTCGCAAGCACGCGATTTTATTTCGATCCGAGTAGACGGGGAACTTAAAGATGAGTTGCTCAAAGCTGCTGACGTGGAGCGGCGCTCCTTGTCAAACTTCTGTCGATTGCTTCTTGAGTATGGATGGGGTGAGTACCTAAAGGCAGGTTCGATGCGGAGCTTATTAGACGGACCTAAGAAAGAGCAAAAAAGGAGTGAAGAATGGCCGTTCAGACAGCAGTAATAACTCAGCGGGAACTTCAACAAATACATGACCTACAGAGTGAAATAACAGACAAGGAAGCGCTCCTTGAGAGCCTAACGTCCAATGTGAAGGACCTCTTGTTCGCTAAGGCGCAGGTAGAAAAGGGTCGGTTTGATGCGCACCTTTCATTTAAGCGGATGCACAACGTACCTTGGAAGCAAATCGTTGTGGATGTTCTGGGTACTGACTATGCAGAGTCAGTTAGGAAATCTACTCCAACGGTTACTCGTTGCGAGTTGGTGGTAATCGAGCATGCAATACCCCCACTTTGGAAGAAGGTTCAAGAGCAGGAGAATCATCAGGTATAAGTTGCAATAGCTCAGGG
>JBFXAV010000471.1:0-3054 GCA_050183935.1 Candidatus Korobacteraceae bacterium
CAATGATTTCCCGGAACTGCTTTTCCAGCGCCGGATTCAACGCGCGCTCGCTGGTCCAGATGGTGATCTGGTCCGAGGTTAGATTGCTCAGGGTGTAGCTGCTGACTTCGGGACGATACTCGCTCACCACCAGCTTTTCCGTCTTGCCCGGCTCAACCGGAACACGGAAGCGATAGTAGGAAGCCGTGGTTTCGGCGGGCTTCAAGCTCTCCGCCAGCTTCCAGCCGTCCCGTGCGGGATGCTCCACGATGACCTGGCGCGCGGAGGTATCCGCATTGTGGACAACATAGGTATTGCTTTCATGCCTCTCGCGCGTGAGCGACATGACTCCCCGGAACACGCGCACACGGCTGACCAGCCCCGGTGGCGAATTCCGCTGGGCATCCACGCGCACGCCAGCGTCCGCAGCATACGAGAGGAACCGACGCTCTGTGGGCTTGATGGTATCCAGTACGCCTTCACCGGCAAAGGCGCCTGCCTCAACCACGTTGAAGCTGCCAGAATCCAGCGTGAGCGCGCTGGTATTCCTGATCCATAAGGCCCGCAAGGGACGTTTGCTGCTGGGATTCCACAGCGTGATCTTCTCCGCCTCGATCGGTTCCTGAAGGATGGGGACGAGCGCCGACTGATCTTTGGCGATGGTGATTCGCTGCTGAAGTTCGTACGAGAACTGATCGCCAAGCTCCTGGGCATCGGCCTGGACCTCGACACTTTGAGGCACAGGAGGAGGAGGAGGCGCAGCGGCCTTTGCCGCTAACTCCCGGGCCCTTTCGCTGCGAACCTGGTCCCTGGCTGCATTCACGGATGGACTCATCGATCCCGCAGCCACACCGCCACCGCCACCGACATCAACCATGAATTGCATCTGGTTCTCCATCGTTCCCTCGTGAGTCTGCGGTGTGAGCAGGGCGCTCGCCGGCAAAGGAACCGAAGGGCGGCGTGTGTAGTAGGGCTGTGAGATGTCCTGCACAAACGACTGCGGCGCGCCTGCAACCAGGGAAAGCTGCGCATTCGTCCAGTCCTCGCCTACGGTGTTATCCACAATGGCCCAGCCTTGCAACAACGGCTTGTCGTTCGGCCGCAGCACGATGCGATAGGTACTCTTCCAGACGGGAACTTCGCTGATGTAGCTGACGAACACTTCGCGCTCGCCAGTACCAGCCGTGGCGACCACCATGCGACGAAGGTCACGCGAACGCGACGAGTTGGCAAGATCAAGATAGCGGCTAAGGTCGGCGCTGGAGTCACTCTCTAGAACGCGTACGCTGGAGCCGGCTCCCAACTCTACGGTGTGAATGCGACCGCCATCTGCAACCAGGGAGAGTTCCGTAATTTCGCGAGATTCCCCATTGCGGTCGCTGATCGTGCGTTGCTCTACGCTGAGCACTCGCCCTGTGATGGTGGCGGCAGCAGAACGATATTCCACACGCGCGCCACGCAATGCCATCAACACGTCGTTGCGAGTGGCGTGCTCCGGCAGAGGCAGGCGCAAGCCCCTCATGCGAATACTGACCGGGGCTAGGGAGTCGTAGCGCACACCGGTGACGCGGCCTCCGCCGAGGTCCATGACGGTAAGCGACTTCAGCACGTCATTAAGCTGGGCGGTGGTGAAGTCAATGGCAAGCTCCTGACTGTCCCGCACTCTGCCGAGATGCTCAAAGTAGCCGACTCCGTTCTTGTAGAGCACGACCTTGCGCACCGGCAGGCGGCCAGCCTCTCGCGGAGCAGGTTCTGCTGCCCCCTGGCTCCGGACAAAGGTCGAAGGAAGAACGAGCATTCCGCAAAGCAAGGCGAGAGTTCGCATGGCCATAGACATCTCCTGTACTTACATACTCTGACACCGCGGGCAGGCAAAACGAGCCACAAAGCTGATTCCCGGCGGGACCACCTCGGCTTTTTTGAAATCGTCAGTGCCGCCGCAGAGATTCAGCGCAGGTTTTCGTCAGCCCTGCTACCAGGCCGACTCCAGCCAGTGGCAGGGCCAGCATGGCCAGCAAGCCAAGGCCGATGGGATTGCCGTCCTTGGGGCCAAACGCTATGTAAAGCAGCAGAGGCGCTACCCCAACGGCGCCTACAAGCAGGCTCAAGATGATGATCGTTCTGCCGGACCTTCCCCGGGTTGCGGTTTGCTCTGTGAATTCCATGAAGCTTCCCTTCTTTGAGGATGGAAACACAGCTGCCAGCAAGAGGGAATGTTACGGGCGAACGTGGCCTGCGATGCTCCAACCAAGGAAGGTAGGATCGTAAACTTCGGCAGTCTCCCCGCCAAAAAAGAGAGCCGCAGCAAAGCTACGGCTCTACAAACATCCTTTACGAGGAAGGGCCAGATCAGGGACGAGCCGCCGCTTGGGGCTTGGCGATGGGCACGTCGTGATGGTCGGAGGTGCGATAGTGCTCCCCGAGCATGTCGAGTCCGAAGTCTCCGTTGAAGTCGCGCCAGACACTATGGATGTGGTTGCCGTTGTTCTGCGTCTGGTCGTACTCAATCAGGAACTCAGGCGCCTGAATGCGGTAGTAGTGCTGCTCGCCTTTCTTTTCGCCTCCGGCCCATGCAAAGAAGACGTTGGTGCCCGCGCGCTTCAGCTTGGCCGAGCGCTCTGCGGCAATATCCGGTGGCAGGTTATTGATGTACTCCTCCACAATCACCCGCAGCAGGTCGCGCTGGTGCTTGCTCATTTCCGCAGCCTTCAGACCCGAAGGCTGACCTTCCAGCGCCGCTTTGCGCTTGTTGCTGGTCAGAATCGCATTGGGCTTCGCGGAGACGATCGCCACCTTCTTCTGTGCCGGAGTGAGCGCATCCAGGAGTTCAAAGGGAAGATCTTCTTCCCGCTTCAACGCACGAAAGCCCTTGCGGGGGCCATCAAGAATTTTGGCCGGGTTGGCTCCAAAGAAACTTGGACCGCCACTCACCTTGTCATTCACGATGGTGAAGTTCAGGGCAACGTGATGTCCTTCCACGCGATACCCCCAAACGCCATGCTCCTTGGGCTCCCCGAAGATCGTAAACGTGTAGTGCTCCGGATCGCGGACGATGCGCCAGCCATTCAGCAGTTC
>JBFXAV010000472.1:0-3042 GCA_050183935.1 Candidatus Korobacteraceae bacterium
CACAGTTGATGTGCATGACAGTACACGCCGCAGCACTAACAATCCAGGAGGGCCTAATGGCGATACGATCGGTTTCACTTGTGCTGGTTATGATTGCATTGTTGTCTCTGTTTGCTGTTGCGCAGGAGGGACGTAACATCGAACTCAGTGGAGGATTCGGTTATAACTCGGGAAATGGTGGTACTAGCGGCCTGAATATAGGCGCTGCTTACTGGTTCACGCGAAAAGTTGCTTTCGCTTTCGACTATGACCTTGGCTGGGATGTCACGAGGATTGGGGTACTTGAAACTACCAGTGTCGGTCTGGCCACCGCCGATAATCGTCTTCAAAACGTCCTGTTTGGTCCGCGCATCAATATAGGTGGGCTTTTTGATAGTCCTCGTATAAAGGGGAACGCTTTGCTACCCTTTGCCGAGCTGCAGATTGGTTTCTCTTCGCTTGATTCCACCATAAACATCCAAAACATCGGAGAGCAATCGAGTTCAGACACTGCATTCACTTGGATGTTCGGTGGTGGTACCGATATCAAACTGTCTCCGCACTGGGTAGGACGCCTCAAGGTCGATCTCCTGCGCACTCACTTTGCTTCTTCTGGGCAAAGCCATGTCCGCATCGGAATGGGCGTGGCCTACACTTTCGGCGAGCGGAGATAAGAAGCATCGACAGAGGCGCTCCATAACCGGACAATACCCATTTGCTCTAACCGGCACTTTCCTGGGCCCCAGCTTGCTGCAGGGGCCCAGCATTGAAAGGCGTTGTAGAGCGCAGAAGACTCTCAGTTTATTCTACGGAGATCTGTGTTTCTTCCTTTAAGACGGCACCCGCAGGCCAGTTGTCATCGGTGCGGGACCAGGTCTTGTCGGGATTGTAACGGTCCATGGTTTTGAGGTGCTCAGCGGATTTGGGTCCGAGGTCTTTCTCGTAAACGATTCCTTCATTGCTCACGATGAAGCTTCTTACGCCGGTAATCCCATATTGGGCAGGCACGGCAACCAGGGCAAAGCCTCCAATCATCAGCCCTTTAATTACATAATCGAGCTCTCCCAATGGGGCCGCCGGCCCCTGGCCTTTCAAGATTTTAAAATAGTAGCCATGAAACGGAGCTGGGGTGCTCTCTGCCATGGAATATCCTTCCGCAATTGCCTGGGCTACTGCCTTGCTGATTGGCCCCCCTGGAGTGCCATCCTCATTCTCCCAGTAAAGTCCATCTTTTTTGCCCGAAGTGCTGAGAATTTTTTGTGCGTATTGATTAGTTCCGGATTCATCGTGAACGGCCGACGCGTACTCATATTGTGCTTCCACAAAGCCACGACAGACCTGAATGGCATCCAGCTCATTGGCGCCAATTCTACGAAGCAGAATTTCCTCTCGTCCCGCTTTGGAATCGAAGTACCACTTCCCGCTCTTCTTGACTAAGGGGACCGGAAACGGCCAATTGTCACTGCCCACAGACAGAAGCGCCCGCTGGCGGTTGTCTTTGTCGAGCGACACAATATGTCGTTCCTTTGCTTTGGCTACAAAGGCCGCTGTCACCTGCCTGTCATGCACCGGATCAGCAGAAACCAGAAAATCGCGACCGTCCTGGCCGAAGATTTCCAGAAGAGCGGCAAGATCGTGCTTCTCAGCCGCTAGGATGAGCGCCTCGCTTGCTTGCTCTGGAGTATCAAACAATCGCTCAGAGTTTCCGTTTGCCTCAGGCTGAGAGTTGGATTGAGCGGAACAGGGCATGGACAAAAGACACATAATTACCGCGCTTATCAGCGATTTCATACATTTTATTTTCACCATCGGATGCATCCTCGATTTTCTTTTAGCGATCTTCTACCATATTGATTCGATCTGATGACTACCGCCTACGACCACCTCCTCCTGCGCGCATGCCACCACTGCGACTGGAAGACCCGCGCTGACTACTGGCACGGGCTCCTCCTCCACTGAAACTGCTGGCGCCTCCGAAGGCGCTTGAGCCACTCCCGCTCGCAGATCGCGAGACGGAGCGATTGCCTACGCGCTCACCTCCCATATTACGGTCGACAGAGCCGGACTGTGCCCTGCTTGCGCTGCGGTCCACCGCTTGGCGTGAGCTCGCCGACTGCCTTGACGCAACCGTATCACCGCGAGTGGAGCCACCATACCTTTGCGCAGTTGCTCGATTGGAATATGGAGTTCCGCCGCGATGCTGTGAATTGTGCTGCCAGTTGTTCCCGGTTCGGGCCTGACCACGGTTAATATTTTGTCGGTCATAGTTTCTTACGAATGTGTTATTTCGATTGATCACAACATTATTGTTTCCTCCCCAGCCGGCGTTCCAGCCCCACCCGCCTCCCCATGCAGCACCCATTGCGACACCAACACCAAATGACATTGCCATGCCAGCTGCATAGTAGCCAGGGGGCGGATAGTAAATGGGAGGATATGGATATACAGGCGCGCCATACACTACAGTTGGGTTATAGGTCGGCACATAGATGACCTCAGGGTTACTTGGTTGGATCACCACAACGCTCTTGTTGTCGATTACCTGGGTCTCTACCTTTTGCTGTTCACTGGATTTTAGCTTTCCCGCTTTCTCAGCCTTGGCGCGCATGCGTTGTACGGCGTCCATGACGTCACTCTGCTGTGCCAGAAAGGCATTGCCTAAGTCTGTGGTCCATTTGATGCTATCTCCCAGCTGTTTTACCAGGTCCGGAAACTGCGCCATCGCGTAGATGCTCGGATCCCAATCCTGCTTTTGCACCTCTTTTGCGAGAGCATCCCCTTTAAGGTCTTTGTTCTTTTCAAGCCATTGCTGAAGTTGAACAATTTCCAACGGATATGTCGACGCAACTAGCGTTTGGCTAAGAAGAGGGTCTGGATAGAGGGCTATGGGAGCAACCAATGAGTCGAGCTGATCATTGGAAAGTTGCTCAGGAGGCACTTCCGAAGATGCCTGCTGTGCCGGTTGCGCTTTTTCTTGAGCCGCACTTGCATAATCCGCGCACGTACCGATGCTAAGCGACAATAGAAGCACTCCGGCAATCAGTTGCCGAAATGCATTTGCGA
>JBFXAV010000473.1:0-3039 GCA_050183935.1 Candidatus Korobacteraceae bacterium
CAACGGCCCGGATCCCGGCAGTACCAGAGCAGTTGCCACTTCAAGCCTCGTCCTTCACGCGACGGCGAGTGGTCGATTATCCGGCAGACGTTTCATCGTACGCAGTACGAGCGCGTGGACAATTACCTGACAGGCATAACCGAAAGCTGGTCAGCTAGCACGACACCATTAGAAATTTTATTCGACAGCGGAGACAGGATTTCGTTGCAGATCACTCCGCAGGGGGAACACCTGCTCGCTCCTTTCGAGATCAGCGACAGCGTAATCCTCCCGACTGGCAAATACTCCTTTGTACGCTATGAGCTGGAAGCAGGCACTGCATCACAGAGACAACTCGCGGCAGAGGTCAGCCTGGAAAGCGGTGGCTTCTACAACGGCAGCCTGCTCCAGGCGCAAGGGGAGGTGAACTGGACCTCGCCATCCGGAACCTTCCAGGCCGGAGTGAGCGTTGAGCACAACTACGGGAGGTTATTGCAAGGCAACTTTGTGCAGCGCCTGTGGCAATTGAACTTCGCCTACGCCGCCAGCCCCAACCTAGTGCTGACCAGCTTCGCGCAATTCGACAACGAATCCCAGAGTCTCGGCCATAACACGCGCCTGCGCTGGACTCTGAAACCGGGCAACGATCTCTTTATTGTCTGGAACCGAGGATGGCAGCGGCTGCTTCTTCGTCCCGGCGATGTATCCCTGATTCCAGACACAGACCTGATCGCCATCAAACTGCGCTGGACTTTTCGCATGTGAGCTTCAATGCTCTCTGTTCGCAGGAGCGCGCAAATCTGCCAATCCTGCAAAGGGTTTGGCTGAGGATCCATAGGGGGGCTATGCTAGATTGTCTACTTTTTGCCCTGCTTCTTCCGCATCCAGTCCGCCCACATCTGCTCAATGGACCGATCAGACTCGCGCATGAGGTGGCGCATGCTGCGGCCAGTCACAAGGTGTACAACTTCCTCGGCGATGTTCTTGGTGTGGTCGCCGGCGCGTTCGAGAGTCTGGCTCATAAAGACAACGTGGAAGCTTTCGGTGCGGTGGACATGCTCGGGGTTCTCGATGTGGCGCACGAAGAGCAGATTGCGCAGGCGATCTAGCTCCGAGTCGGCGCGAAACACCTCGCGGGCATGACCCAAGTCTCTTCCTACAAACGCAGAGGTGGCGTCACCCAACATCTTCTCCAGGAGGGATGCCATTGCGGTCAGGTCACGCACGTCGTCGGCTTCCAGGCGCGGAGCCACGGCGCGGGCGCGGTTGGCAAAGTGCAGCAGCAGATCGCCAATGCGTTCCAGCTCCAGCACCAGCTTCAGGCAGGCAAGCAGGCCGCGCGCGTCTTCTTCAGAAACCGTGGAGATGGTGATGGTTACGCCTTCGTTGATCTGGCGGTCGAGCATGTCCAGTTCTTCTTCGCGCTCGCGCACCACATCAAACATTTTTGCCGAACCGCTGGAAATGGCGTCGCCCACGGCAGCAGCTGCGGCCTTGGCAACGTCGCAGGCCCGCACCGCAAGCTGACACAGCTCACCGGGCGTAACCGACGGAGCTGACCTCACGCGAGCAGTACTCATACCTTCCTCCGGAAAATTGGACAATGGAATGGGCCTGGGCTGACTTTAGGAATTATGCATATCTTATGACGACCGCTGCAGAAACAGCATTAAAGAATTGTGAAATGTAGCATTTGGGGAGCACTCCGCCAAAAGATTGCAGGTGGCACCTTACGGGGAGAATATTGATTGCAAAAGATTTTCTCGGACCGGACAGCGAAAATCTGGCACAATGCCGCGCCATGAGCGTCGCTCCCGTGCCAAGTCGACAAAGAGTACGCCGTCGCCGCTACCGGCAAAAGGACGACTCGTTTTCTCCGGGAACGATGCTCTTCATTAAGTCCGTATTCACAATCGTCGTGGTCTACGTGATGGCCGTGCTGTTATGGGGATTCCTGACCACGCCTGAGTAGCGTACGCTACGCATCTTACGGAAGCTATGTTAGGCGCACAGCTAGACTAGTGCAATGCGGTGAATCGTGATAAAGCGCCGGTTGTACTAGTTATTTTTCGGTCTACTTTTCCAGAGCAGCGCAGCAAGCAAGCCAACTCCAAGCGCAGCGGCGGCAATTCCGGCACGCTTCATCGACCTGGCGACAGCCTGCTGGTGTGGCTTCACGAAAACGTCTTCGGGAACGACTTCGTCAGGACCTTGCGGGCCGTAGCGCCCTGCCATAGCAAGTACCTCCGCCAGATGTAGTGCATGGCGGTCCGTCTGCTGGGAAATCTGCTCGCGGCAACTGAATCCGTCAGAGATCAGGACGGTGGACAACTCGGCTTTCCGTGCCTCGGGCAATAGCACTCGCTCACCGCAGGCAATCGAGACCTCGTATTTCTCCTGCTCAAAGCCGAACGAACCCGCCATGCCACAGCATCCAGAATCGAGTTCCCGCAGAGCGACATTCATCTGCGCCAAAATTTTTCTCTCTGAATCCATGCGCAAAACCGACTTGTGATGACAGTGCCCGTGCAGCACCGCAGTCCGCTGGAGTTGGGGAGGCTGATAGCCTTCGGCCTTCTTTGCCAGGAACTCTCCGAGCGTCATCACCTGCTGCGCCAGCTTCCTGCCTTCGGGATGGTTGGGGAACAAGCCCTGCAATTCATCGCGGAAGACCGTGCAACAACTCGGCTCCAGGGCAACAATGGGTGTGCCAGCGGCGATGTGCGGGCGCAAAACGCTGATCGAATGCAGCAGGTATTCCCGTGCCTGGGCGAGAAAGCCATGATCGTAGAGCGGACGCCCGCAGCAGACGTGCCCACCAGGGACTTCGACGAAACAGCCCGCATCTTCCAGGACTTCAACCGCCGCGCGCGCAGTCTCCGGGAAGAAATTGTTGTTGAATGTATCCGGCCAGAGCTCTACACGTGGACCACTTGCATTGCGAGGCTCACGCCGGGCGAACCATGACTGAAAGGTCTCCGGAGCAAACGCGGGAATGGTCCGCTGCTGTGGGATTCCGGCGATCTTTTTGGCGATGGAACTCAATCCCGGCAGTTGCGT
>JBFXAV010000474.1:0-3036 GCA_050183935.1 Candidatus Korobacteraceae bacterium
TGACTTCATCGAGCTTCGGCGCAGCCAGGGCATGCCCCTCGACCAAGCCGGGATCGACGCCGGCGCCGTGCGGTTTCGCCCGATGCTGCTGACGGCAGCCGCCGTCGTGGTGGGTGCCAGCGTGATTCTTTTCGATCCAATTTTTCAAGGGCTCGCCATCTCTTTAATGGCAGGGGAGGTGGCGTCTACGCTGCTGTCGCGGCTAGCCGTACCAGTGCTTTACTACCTGGCGGAACGGCGGAAGCTGCCCCCTCCAGCCCCAAGCTACGCTCCAGAACTTTCCAGTGAGGTACATATATGACACTCGAACGCGCATTACGCCTGATTGCAGGAATTTTTGTATTGGTATCCCTTGCACTCGGATACTGGGTCAGCCCGTGGTGGTTCCTGTTCACCGCCTTTGTTGGACTGAACCTGATGCAGTCTGGGCTCACCAACTGGTGCCCGATGATGACATTTCTCCGCAAAGCAGGAGTAGGGGCTCATACGCGGTAAGCGTAACGTCCAAAGGCGCAACCGCTCAATGAAGTTTGCGGCGACATGGTGCGCCGTTCTTACGAGGCATCGAGGGGGCACCGCGTGTGCGCCCGTGTTCCCTGCAATGCATTTTCTGTCCTCATCATTCCGCCCAACGAGTTGGAGAAGCTGTCATGCCGTCATCGCAACCGAAAGGCTTATACGGCTTCTTCTAATCTAATGATTTTTTAAACTCTAATGATTTTCTAGCCGTTGTGCGCTTCCCATTCGGGCCTAACTAAGAATCTGAATCAGTTCTTCCAGAGAATCTATTTTCTTGACCGCGCTTTCGTAGTATTGTGCGGCCCTGCATTTCGGCAGTAATTCCGAAGCGGTAGCAATAGCGACTCACGCTGGTTAAGGAGAACTCCATGAGCAATCAATTCAGGAAACTAAGTCGGCGCACTGTGATCAAGGGCGGGATGAGCGGTCTGCTCGCAGCTCCCTTTGTGAGCCCTTCGGCTCTGGCGCAGAACATGACTTTCTCTCCCAGCGAGCGCATAACCATCGGATGCCTCGGCGTGGGGCAGATGGGGCGCGGTCACCTGAACCGGCTTTTGCGAAACCCGGAGGTTCAAGTGGTGGCCATTTCCGATGTGGACCAGTGGCGGCTGAACGATGCCAAGGAACAAACGGAGAGCGCTTACGCCGCCAACACCAAGACCGGAACTTACAAGGGCTGCGCCGCCTACCCGGACTTCCGCAACATGCTGGAGCGGCCGGATATCGACGCGATCATGGTGGCTTCGCAGGATTTCTGGCACCCGCTGCACACCATCATGGCGGCCAGAGCCGGGAAGGATGTGTACGTCGAAAAAGCGATCTCGGTCACGCTGCATGAAGCACGCGCCATGGTGGATGCGGTTCGCCGTTACGGCCGTGTCTGCCAGGGTGGTTTCCAGCAGCGATCGACACGCGAGTTTCGTCTTGCGGTACAACTGGCGCACATGGGCGCGCTGGGACGCGTGAATGTGATCTATTGCAACGGAATCGGCGTAAGCCAGCATGTGAACCTGGCCGCTGAGCCGGTTCCTCCGACGCTGAACTGGGACATGTGGCTCGGCCCTGCGCCGTACCAGCCCTTCAATAACCGTTACCACCATCTTGGAAAGCCCAGAGTTGTGGTGCCGTGGCTCGGGAACCGGGACTTCGGTATTGGCACAATGTCCAGCACCGCTTCCCACAACCTGGATATTGCTCAATGGGCACTTGGCATGGATGAGAGTGGCCCGGTGGAGATCATTCCGCAACTTGCCGCACACACTGGTCGCGAGACCCTTACCTACAAATATGCGAACGGAGCCATGGTGAAGTCCTTCAAGAGCACACTGGATCCGAAAGAGGACTTGATCCCCGAAGGCTGGGATCCAAAGAAGGCAGTCGAAACCTTCAGCGTGCTCATCGTGGGAGAACGCGGCTGGGTGTACGCGGCGCGGCAGGGTGTGATTGACGCATATCCGAAAGACCTGCTCGCACTGGTGGATGCGCAGCCTGTCCCGGCCCCGATTCAGGGCAGCATGCCGAATACGCATCACCAGAACTGGATCGAGTCGATTCGCACCCGCCAGCGGCCTGTCACCGACATTGAGACCGCCGCTCGCTCGACCTCCGTGGCAATTTTGGGAGCGATGGCTCTTTGGACCAACCGCACTCTGAAATGGGATCCGGTGAAGGAAGCGTTCATCGGAGACGAGGAAGCCAACCGCATGCGTCGCAGGCCGCTCCGGGAGCCGTGGGTTTTGTAATTTGCAGCCTTCGGCTGCACAGAATCTACGCTCAGGAATCTTGGTGAAGACGAGGTGGGACGATATGCAGCAGCAACAGCAACAACCAGAGATTGTTCAACGGGATCATCTTGCCCGCGTCATGAAGGCTCCCAGCAGTGCGGATCAGGAACGTGCGTTCCAGGTTCTCAAGACCCTGAAGCCGGGCGATGACATGAAGCTGCTGGTTCCAATTGAAGCAGCAAGTGTTCACGGGAATGCAGCGGCTACAGCAGCGCTGGAAAAACGGCTCCTGGAGCACCTGACTCCGCAGGCCACACCTGAAGCCAAGGAGTTCATCAGCCGGGAGCTCGCCCTCATCGGCACGGGACAATCGGCGCCTGCGCTCGGCGCGTTGCTCTCCCAGGACAGGGTTGCGTTCCGGGCGCGCAACGCACTGGAGCGCATTCCAGGGCCGGAAGCAGACAAGGCCTTGCGCGATGCCCTGGCAACAACCAGTGGCAAGTACAAGGCCGGCGTGATCCAGTCCATTGGCGTCCGCAGGGATGCGCGCGCGGTACCGCAGCTGACTGCTTCGCTCAGTGAGGGGCAGGAAATTGCATCGGCGGCAGCCAGCGCCTTGGGCCAGATTGGCACAGCAGAAGCCGGAAAGGCCCTTAGCGCATTCCAGCCGAAGGCCCCTGTTCCTCTTCGCGGCATCGTTACGGATGCCATGATGGTCTGCGCGGACCGGCTGCTGGAATCCGGGCAGAAGCCCCAGGCCCTTGCCATGCTGGAATCCCTGAAGGGCTCGGGA
>JBFXAV010000475.1:0-3033 GCA_050183935.1 Candidatus Korobacteraceae bacterium
TGCGGGGAGGAAGACGCTGCGTCCACTCGGCACAGTTCCAGGCCGACGAAAAACTATTTCCTCAACTGAAAGAAGCCAGGGATTTTCTGCGTTTGCTGTAGGTGGTCGAGCAATGGGAATTGCTCACGCCGCTTGCGGCCGAATTTCCTGCCATTGTTCGCACACAGATTTGCGCGCAGGGATTTGACCCTGCCGTAAGCTGGCGGTATTCTGAGGGTTCTCGTAGGGGTTGACGAGGGCAAAGCAGCGCCAGTTGTTGCAACTGTGTCGCAAATAAATACCTCTGCGCCTCACCAGACCAACATGCTTGAAGCATTCATTATTACGCTGCGCGAAGGGGTGGAAGCCGCCCTGATCGTCGGGATTACGCTGGTATACCTCCGCAAGATAGGCCGTCCAGAGCTGCGTAGCTGGGTGTTTTCTGCCCTTTTCTCCGCCCTGGCGACAAGCGTGGTGCTGGCGGCTGTCATCTCGCGTCTGGGATTGGACCAGGAAGCATTTGAAGGCTGGATCATGCTGACTGCCGCTTTCTTTGTCATCACCATGATTGTCTTCATGGCACGCGCCTCGAAGCGGCTCAAGGGCGACATTGAGGGACGAGTCGGGGAACTGGCGTCTGCGGGGTCCCGCTTCGGACTGTTCGCGTTTGTCTTTCTGATGATCTTGCGAGAGGGCGTTGAAACCGTCCTGATCCTTTCGGCGGTGAGCCTGAATACCACGGAGCTGCTGAGTCTGCTGGGAACTTTGGCCGGTGTGGCGCTCTCTGTTCTGTTCGGCGTGAGTTTTGTTAAAGGAAGCCTGCGGGTCAACCTGCGAAAGTTCTTCGGATTTACTACCGTCTTTTTGATCTTCGTTGCCATACAGCTTGTGGTCTCCGGCCTGCATGAGCTCTCGGAGCGCGGAATTATCCCCGCCACACGCCAGTCGATGGCGATTATTGGTCCCATTGTTCGTAACGACTTCTTTTTCTTCGTGACCATCCTTGCGTTGGCCGCGCTCATGATCCTGTTTGAATACCGCAGCCGACAGCCGGAGACCGCTGTCGAATTAGCCGGGGCCGAACGGCGCAAAACCGAATGGACCGCCCGCCGTGAGCGCATGTGGATGTCCGCGGTATATGGCAGCGCCTTCGTGTTCATCCTGCTGGTAACAGCACAATTCATTTATGCGAAGAGCCTTTCGGAGCTTTCTCCGGCGACGCAACTGGTCGCCGAGGATAACGAGATTCGCATTCCTCTGGCACAGGTTTCCGACGGCGACCTGCACCGCTTTGTCACCCTGGTTGACGGGCACGAGGTTCGCTTTTTCCTGATGCAGAGGCCGGACGGCCAGGTGGCGGCGCTATTTGATTCCTGTGAAATTTGCGGGCCGGTGGGGTTTTACCGCAGCAGCGACGGCGTGACATGCAAGAACTGCTCCGCCCCGATCAATACCCAGTCCCTGGGACAGGCCGGCGGTTGCAACCCGGTTCCGCTGACGATGACGGAGAGCGGTGATTCCGGGGTGATCCGGCTGTCAGACCTGCGGGAAGGAGTGCGTCTTTTCCAGGCGGAGCATCACTAAGCGGACAGCGCTCCCCTGCGGATTGCTCCATGTTTGCGCGCATCATCTTCGAGTCCTTCCGGCGGCAGCAGCGGCGCAAGCTCCTGGCGGGCCTCGCCGTGGCCATGGGCGTCTGCGTAGCCACCGCGATGATTGCCGTCGCCACCGACATCGGAGATAAGATCAGCAATGAATTACGCAGCTACGGCGCCAACCTGGTCGTCTATCCCGATACGGACTCTCTGGATGTTGAAATTGGCGGAGTAAATCTGAAGCCCGCTTCAGAAGGTTCCGTCCTGAACGAAGCCGACCTTCCATCGATTCACGGAATCTTCTGGCGTAACAACGTGGTGGGATACGCGCCCATGCTGCCTGGGAGCGCCACCGTGGAGGGGCGTTCGCTTCCCTTCCTCGGAACATATTTCGCCAAGGAAATCCGCTACGGGAAAGACACATTCACGACCGGGGTAACCAAAACGCATCCGTGGTGGAAGGTGGAAGGCGAGTGGCCGAAGGATGATTCCAGTGACGTGCTGCTGGGACGGCGGATCGCATCTGAACTAGGGCGCGGACCGGGTGACACTGTTTCCATCCAGGGCCGGAGCCTTCGAGTGGCGGGCATCCTGACTACGGGTGGATCGGAAGAGGACGGCGTGGTAGCGCCGCTTGCCCTGGCGCAGACAGTCTTACAACAGCCGGGAGCGGTTCGCAGGGTTTACGTGAGCGCAGTGACCAAGCCCGAGGATGAACTTGCCCGGCGCGATCCCGGCGGCATGGACCCGGAGACTTTCGACCGCTGGTTCTGTTCGCCGTATGCGAACTCGATTGCTTTCCAGCTTCAGCAGGCGATTCCACGCTCACAGGCGGAACAGATTCGCCAGGTGGCGCAGAACGAAGGGGCCGTACTCTCCCGCATTCAGGGGCTCATGCTGCTGCTTACGCTGGCATCGCTGGCGGCTTCGGCGCTGGCGGTTTCGGCAGCCATGGCTACGGCCATCCTGGAGCGCCGCTCCGAGGTGGGTCTTATGAAAGCCCTGGGAGCCGGCAACAGCCTGGTGGCTACGCTGTTTCTTGCTGAGTCTGGCTTGCTGGCGCTACTGGGAGGAACAACCGGCTACGTAGCGGGCCTGTTACTCGCCCGGCAAGTCGGCCGGTGGATTTTCGATGCCAGTATTCCGGTGCAGCCAGTGCTCTTTCCCCTGATGCTGCTGCTGGCGGTCGTGGTGACGTTTGCAGGAAGCATTGGGGCTATTCGCAAGGCAATGCAGTTTGATCCCGTATTTGCACTCCGGGGAGATGCGTAATGGCTGGCAGCGCGCACAGAAATTCGCGACAGAGAATGTTTCTGCGTATGCTACTGCGCGCGGCCGTTGTTCGCCCAGGACGAATCGCCGGGGCGTTGGCCGCGGTGGTGATTGCCGCAACCGTGTCTACGGCAATGCTGAATCTCTACACCGACGTACAGGCGAAGCTTCAGCATGAGTTTCGTGC
>JBFXAV010000476.1:0-3031 GCA_050183935.1 Candidatus Korobacteraceae bacterium
AGGGCTTGCCCTCTTTGGCAACCAGCGAAGGGTTCGTGGTAACCCCGTCAACCATGCCCATGGCCTGGGCTTCCCGAATCTCTTTTACATTGGCAGTATCGACGAAAAATTTCATGCCTTCACCTTGGAAGTTGGGATTGGGGCAAACCCGCGAACTACCCAGCATTCCCGTCTCGGCAGCGCGGCGGGGGCATTCCGGTTGCGAGCAAATCGGGTCCGTTAACCTGGAAGTACACGGGATTATATCATCCAATGAAGTCGAATCTGGACCCACCACCAGGATGAGCACGTGGCGTTCAACGCCAACTGTGTGCAAAGGTTGGGAATCGAACTATGCTGACAATACACCTCCGGAGCCCGAATGCTGGACGACAGGTCGATTCTGCGCAAGATTGAGCAACAACCCAGGCATACCGCCAGCTACAAACAACTGGCGCGCGAGCTCGGAGTGCGCGGAGAAGATCGCCGAGCCCTCGGCGAAAGCCTGAACCGCCTGGTAAGCCGCGGCGAACTCAAGCAGGTGGACCGTGACCAGTACGCCCTGCCGCGTTCCGGAAAAAACCTGGTTGCGGGGCGGCTCTCGATGCACCGTGATGGTTTTGGGTTTGTGACTCCGGAGAGCACCGAACTGCGCCAGCAGATCAGCGGCGACATCTTCATCAGCCCACATGCCATTGGCAGCGCCATGCACGGTGACCGCGTGCAACTGGAAGTAATTGCCCGCCGCGATGGCCGCGCTGAAGGCCGCATTCTCCGCGTGATGAGTCGCGCCCATGCCACTGTAGTCGGCATTTTTCATCATGGCCGCCGCTACAACTTCGTCACTCCCATCGATGAAAAGGTAACCACTGAAATTGTGATCCCTGCCGGAAGAGAAGTCCCGGAGAAGGAGTCACTGGAAAAAACTTCCGAAGCCACTCGCAAGCAAGCTGCCGCCTCGCGGCACCGCGTGTTAGGAGACGAAGCTCTCCGCCGTGAGGTGCAGCCAGCGGATATGGAAGGCGTGGTCGTTGACGTCGAAATTACCGACTGGCCTACAGCCACGCAAAATCCGCGCGGACGCGTGGTGGAGATTCTCGGCTATGAGGACGACTTTGGCGTGGATGTGGAGATCATCATCCGCAAGCACCACATTCCGCATCGCTTTCCTGCGGAGGTTCTGGAGGAAGCCGCGCGGTATGAGGACATCATCCCACGCAGCGCACTGGACGGCCGCCGTGACTTCCGCAACCTGCCAATCGTGACCATTGATGGCGAAACCGCTCGCGACTTCGACGATGCGGTGTACGTCCGCCAGCTCGCCAACGGTAATTTCGAACTCCAGGTCCACATAGCAGACGTGGCCCACTACGTGACGGAAGGCTCGGCGCTGGATGCCGAAGCGCGGCTGCGTGGCAACAGCGTGTACTTCCCCGACCGCGCCGTTCCCATGCTCCCCCTGGAGCTTTCCACGGATATCTGCTCACTGCGCCCCCAGGTGGAACGGCTTGTGATGTCTTGCCTGATGGAGATTGACCCGCGCGGCGAAGTGGCAGGCTTCGAGCTTTGCCCCGGTGCAATTCGTTCCGCCGAGCGCATGACCTACACCAATGTAAATCTCATTCTTGAGGGCGATGCCGGCTTGCGCGGGCGATACCAGGCTCTGACTGGAAACTTTGAGTTGATGCGGGATCTGGCGATGATTCTGAACCGTAAGCGTGAGCGCAGAGGCTCCATCGATTTCGATCTGCCGGAACCTGTAGTGGAGTTTGACGAGTTTGGCCTGATGCGCGCCATTACGCGCTCCGAACGCAACATTGCACATCGCATCATCGAAGAGTTCATGCTGGCCGCCAACGAGTGTGTGGCTTCGTACCTGGAACAGAAAGGGACTGCTTCGCTCTACCGCATCCACGAAAAACCCGAGCCCCGGCGTGTGCTGGAGTTCGAGCAGATCGCTGCCGGATTTGGTTACTCGCTGGGCGTTGGCGCGGTACCTGTGAAGAAGTTCCGCTATACCGACCAAAGATGCTCCCGGGATGCCCGCGGCAGCCGCTCCGGCGTGGACCGGAGGGAGATCGAGATTCCCGAGGACATCCACATTACTCCCCGTATGTACCAGAAGCTCGCAGCCAAGCTGGCGGGGAAACCAGAAGAAAGAATCGTTTCCTTTCTGATGCTGCGCTCGCTCAAGCAGGCGCGTTACTCTGAGAAGAACGAAGGCCATTTTGCTCTCGCCGCGCCCACCTATACGCACTTTACTTCGCCGATTCGTCGGTATCCCGACCTGATCGTGCACAGAATTTTGAAAGAAGTCCTGCAGGAGAGCGCCGAGCGCGATTACGACGGCGTTCCGGTTGGCGCGGGTATTCCGGCGGGAAGTGAAACTCCTTCTCCGTGGTCAAAGCGGGGGCCGGAGGCGGAAACACACAACGGCGACACTGGTGTCAAGAAGAAGACCCGGCGGACCAAGGGGACTGAGAGTCCAGCACAGGGCGAGTCGGAAGTAATTCCGCTCGGTGAGCTTCACGATATTGCCGAGAACTCCAGCCAAACCGAGCGCCGCGCCGAGGAGGCCGAGCGCGAACTGATGGAGTGGAAGAAGGTCAAATTCATGGAGGACCGTGTTGGCGAGGAGTTCGACGGCCTGATCATCAGCGTGACCAAGTATGGTTGCTTCGTAGAACTGGCGGAGATGTTCATCGAAGGACTGGTACCACTGGCGTCACTCGAAGGCGACCGCTTCATGTATCACGAATCCACGCGTCAGATTATCGGCGCCCGCAGCCGCAAGACCTACTCGCTCGGGGATCGCGTGCGGGTGCTGCTGGACCGCATCGACCCCGTGCAGAAGAAGATTCAGTTTTCTTTTGTGGAACCGCCTGCGATTCGCGCCGGCAAGAACCGGCCTGAAAAAAAGAAGAAAGGGCGATAGGCGTGCTGCTGTTGCTTCCCACCCTGCCGCGTGTGGTTAAATAACCAAATATGCCTTTGACCACAGAACAAATCTGGGACAAGCTCCGCAACTGTTACGACCCTGAAATCCCCCTGA
>JBFXAV010000477.1:0-3029 GCA_050183935.1 Candidatus Korobacteraceae bacterium
TTCATCCGTCTTGCCAATGACTTCCTTCAGACGGTTCTGCAGCACCTCGTCCGTGATCTCTTCTTCATCAAAGATCACCACTTCGCGGATCGAGCGAACACCCTTCCGCAGGTCATCCCCAACGGCAATGATTTCGCGGATGACAATCGGCGCCCGCGACAGCGCCTTCAGCACGCGCAGTTGCCCACGCTCAATTCGCTTGGCGATTTCCACTTCGCCTTCGCGCGTCAGCAGCGGCACCGTGCCCATTTCGCGCAGGTACATGCGAACCGGATCGTTGGTTTTCTCCAGCGCTCCGGGAGTCAGGTCCAGCTCAACGTCGTCGCTTTCCTCGTCCTCGTCGAACTTTTTGTCCAGGGAAGAAGACGGGAGCTTCGCAGACTCGTCGAGCACACCAATGCCCTGCGTGCCAATCGTGGTCAGAAGATCGTCCAGATCATCCGGCGAGTGAACATCGTGTGGGATTAAGTCATTGACCTCGTTGTAGGTCAGATAACCCTTCTCCTTGCCCACGTCGATCAACTTCTTGATATCGTCGTATTTGTCGTCCATTGCCAAGAGGCAAACCCCTATGCGTGTGACGGCGCCCGGGACGCCGTGTCAAGACATCAATGGCGGGAAATCCTGCGGAAAACTAACGCGCAAGCGAAACTCAAAGTTTATCATGGCAGCATTGCGCTGCCCCATCTCCGTTGCCTGCCCGCCCTGCTTCCGAAGGGAGCCGCCCGCCGCAGCTTCCCGTATACCAGATCCTTTTCTGAGACCCCTCAAGGACTTAGATGGTCTGCATCCTGCCTTGGTTTCTATTCTGCAACGGGGAAAATTCCTCGCCTGGTCGTTCACGAGCGCAACCCTTCGGACTCGCTCCCTTTTGCAGGTCGTAGGGAAAAAGGCTCCAACACTTTGGTATTAACTATTTTTTTATTCAATAAGTTAATAGCATTAAATGCTAGCTTCGCACCTGCCGCAGTGCCTGGTCAATCGCAACCTTTTCCCGTACCAGCCGGGAAATCGACTCAAAATCCTGCTTTTTTTCCGCCTGTCCGATTTCGTGCTGCACCCTTCTTTGGTCTGCCTCCAGCCGCAGACGGCGTAGCGCCGTCAGAGATCCCTCCACCAATTCCGGTGTTAGTTCCTCGTCTTCATGAATTAGCGACTCTGCCAGCAGCCGCCGGTCAGAATCCTCCAGCGACAGCGTTACCGGGTCCACTGTCGGGTTTTCCAGCAGGGCAACTATGAGTCGTTCCGCACCCAGTCCTTCGTGGAGGCGCTCAGAATCCAGTGTGAAATGTACCTGCCGCGCGGCATCGAATTCGTGGTCTTCCCCCTCCCGGCTGGACGCTCCTGCTTGCGCGCCACTCATCTGCCACGCCGATGCGAGAGCGCGAATCAAAATGCGCTCCGCCTCGGTCACCACGGTCTGCGCGCCTGCTGCCGCTACCGTCTTCGATCCCCGCGTTACTGCCGCCTGCTTCAACTCCTGCCGCAGAATTCCCGAATCGATTGCCAGCTTGTGCGCGATTTCCGTTGCCAGTTCATCCCGCGCAATCCGGCTTGGCACGCGATGGATGTGCGGCATCAGGTAATTCAGCGCCTTCAGCTTCCCCTCGGGACTGCGCACTGGAAATTGCGCCCGCGCCCGGTCAATCAGAAAGTCAAAGTATCGCGCAGCCCCGCGCAGTGCCTGCTCGTAGGCCTGCCGTCCTCTCTGGCGCACGTAAGAATCGGGATCAAGACCTGCCTCCAGCGTGAGCACCTTAATTTCAAAATCTTCGCCAACCAGTAAGCCGAGCGTGCGCTCCGCGGCGGCGGCTCCGGCAGTATCCGGATCAAAGTTCACCACAACCTTGCGGCTGAACCGGCCCAGCAGTTGAGCCTGCGCGTCCGTGAACGCCGTTCCTGAGCTGGCAATCACGTTGCGAAAGCCCGCCTCATACAGGGAAATGCAGTCCATCTGCCCTTCCACCAGGATGGCGTAATTCAGCTTGCGTATCGCTTCCTTAGCCTTATCCATGTTGAACAGCACCCGCGACTTTGAATAAATCGCCGTCTCAGGGGAGTTCAGGTACTTCGGGCCGGCGCGTTCATCCGTTGCCAGAGTGCGCGCGGTAAACGCGATCACTCGACCCGACTCGTTGCAGATGGGAAACATCACTCGGCTGCGAAACTTGGAATAGATCGCTGCTGTCGCGCGCGCCTCCACTCCGTCCGCGTTCTTGCTACCGTCCCGGGCGTCCGGTTCCTTCCATGAGAACAGGCCGCTGGCCCGAAGTGTTTCCTCGTCGAATTCACCTTTCAGGCGGTCCCTTAGCAAGAATCCCGAATCCGGCGCATACCCAATACGGAACTCCTCCACAATCCTGTCGCTCACGCCGCGGCTTGCAAGATACTCCCGCGCGTGCGCCGCCTCAGGACGCCGCAACTGTTCCTCGAACCACTTGCACGCCCGCTCCTGGATCTCCAGCAGCACGCCTCGCATCCTGGCTTCGCGTGCCTCCTCCGGACTGTTGTAACTTACCTTTGGCAGCGGAACGCCCACCTTTTGCGCTACCGTGCGCACCGCTTCCGGAAAGGTAATGTTCTCGATTTTTTGCACGAAGCTGAATACGTCGCCGGAAGCCCCGCAGCCAAAGCAGTGATAGAACTGCCGGGTTGCGTGAACCGAAAACGATGGGGTCTTCTCGCTGTGAAAGGGGCACAGCCCGCTGTAGTTCTGTGCTCCGGAGCGCTTCAGCTTCACGTAATCGCCGATAATGCGCACGGCATCCGCCTGCTGCTTCAGCGTCTGCACAAAATCAACGGAAGTCGCCATGGATCACTTGGAATTGTCGAGTTGGGAACTCAACGAAAGAAAGGAACCAACAACATCATACCTGACCCGACCACTACGGCACGCAATTCTGTTAGTTCCAATCGCTGCCGCGGCCCGGCTCGCCCAACCGGACATAGGAGATATTGCGCAACCGCTCTGTCTCCTGGTTGAGGCACGAACGATAGATTTCCCGCCAGTGCAACAGGTATTGCTCCGC
>JBFXAV010000478.1:0-3023 GCA_050183935.1 Candidatus Korobacteraceae bacterium
GGCATTATTGAGCAACGTCTCAGCTCGGATCGGGATCATGGCGACAACCACCGCTATTATCGCAAGCATATGGACCTGCGCGCACCTAAACAAACTGTGAAGGTGGGATTTTGGATGGGAGCAGCATTGTGTGCCATAAATGATTGCACGCAAGATGCTTGGTAGCCTGCGTGAGTTGAGATGCGCTACGGCTGGTGGGTGCCGTGTCAGCTTTTACCGGGAATGGTCAGCCCAAACACGGAAATCTGCCCACGTCCGGCCACGTTGATTCCTTCTGGTTCCTCGGGGCTGGGCAGGTAGAGCGTTTTGCAGTGCTCGCAACGGTAGATTTCCGCATCTGCCCCGAAGGCTTTTTCCACGTCACCGCAGGCCTGCTCCACAACGTCGTCGGCGTAATACCAGCGCTTCAGGTGTCCGGCGCACAGTTTGCCCTTGGCATTCTTCTCGTTGCAGGAACGCTGTCCCGCCTTCTTCACTTTCAGTTTGTGGTTCGGAAGCTGGCCGGGTTCAAAATCCGAGCTTCCTTGGGGGACGGGTTTCATTTCTGTGCCAGCCAAGGCTAACCCTTTCCTGGGCAAACTCAGGGACACAGTTAAGCCCCTGGATGGGGGCACATTCTACTACACGCAGACTGTAACGGGGGATAGAACAGTGCTAGTCGCCCGCTTTCGCGGGGGAAGCCGCCGAGTGGCTGTCCTCAATGTGGCGTTCCTGCTGCTGTAGCAGGTCCTCGGAAACGCTGCCTACCAGCACAAAACTGCAAAGCGTGCATGTTGACTGGACCAATACGCGCCCATCTTTTTCAACCGGGACGCTTTCGAACAGGCTGGCGATCTTCCTTTGCATGGCTCGAAACCGAATCTTAAAGTGTGCTGTTTTCTGTCGCGAATGATAACGCAGGCGTTAAATCTTGCAACCAAAAATTTTCGATCCAGCCTATAAGGCGCATTTCGCAGGAGTGATTGGTAGAATTTGGACGAGCCGAATTCGCAGGCGTGAGCGAATTACTCAGCGCTAGTAATCCACCGAAACCAGATATAGCCCATGTCCTGGTGCAGTCGCGCCGGGATTCTGTGATCGGCTGCGCTCCTCCAGAATCCGTGGAATGTCGGCCCTTGTGAGCCGGTTCCTGCCGATCAGCAGAAAACATCCAACCAGGTTCCGTACCATGTGGTGAAGGAAGCCGCTGCCACGCACCGTATATACCAGCTCATAGGCAGATTCACCATTGGTTGCACCAGAGGCAGTGCAAGTGGAAGACTTGTTATCCTCGACTATCCGCTCCCAACTGGATTCAAAAATCCTCCGCACATTCGATCGTTCCATCTCGAATGCCACAGACGCTCTCCCAATGCGTCCGTGATCTTCCGCATCCACTGCTGCAAAGGATGTAAAGTCATGTTCGCCTTCCACCTCCCTGGAAGCGGCCATCATGGCCTCCTCATTCAGAGGATAGGGATAGTGGAAGACATACCGTGCCAGGAACGGAGGGCACACCTGCCCGCGGTAGATCCGGTAACAGTAGGTCTTGCCTTGAGCCGACTTACGAGCATGGAAGGCAGATTCCACTTCCGTGACATGGGTCACGCGAATCGACGCCGGAAGCGCATCGTTCAGGGCAACTTGCAGATTTGCTGAGGGGATTTCCGACTTTAAGCTGAGGCTGGCTACCTGGGCGAGGGCATGCACTCCGGCGTCCGTGCGTCCCGAGCCCTGCGGGAGCACCGTTTCCCCAGTAACCCTAACAATCGCCGCCGCCAATGCGGCCTGTACGGTAGGAAGTTCCGGCTGCACCTGCCAGCCGTAGAATTCGGAGCCGTCATATGCCAGGGTGAATTTCAGGTTTCGCATGCCGCAAGCGCCGCCTTGCTGGTAAACTCTGCTCAACAAGGCGCTTTCCGAACTCATTGGTTCACGTCTAAACAGTGACGCGCCTCAGCAGGCTTATACTAAATTCATTTCGTCCTGGCTTGGCACGACTTTCGGGTTGGGAGCGGGTTTGTAGTCCCAAGCTGCCGAGCCTGTGCATCCATTAGCCGGGGCGTTGCCTGCCGCATGTGCGCTGGGCAGAGGATTCGGCGAGTGAAATCTTGAACCTGCCGCCCTCGGCGTTCGTATCGAATATTGATTGACATTCCATTGGAGCCTTACCGGATTCAAGCCATCGTGACTGGAGAGAAGTGCATGCAATCGTTGCGAGTTCCTCGTTCGCTCGGCAGAGTTGTTCTAGGTCTGTCGGCAGTCGTCTTCCTGAGCTGTGTGGGCTGGGCCCAAAGCCTTTCCGAGGGGCGTGGATACTTCCCCAACCCCTTTGCTCCCTACCAAGGACGCAGCGTCGCCCCTCCCAGCTTCAGCAACTCGCCACGCATCGATCAGTTGCTCCGTGGAGGACGCCTCTACCTTTCGATGAACGATGCCATAACCCTTGCCCTTGAGAACAATCTGGACCTCGCCATCGCTCGTTATAACCTGAGCATCGCGGAAACGGACCTGCTGCGCGCTCGTGCCGGCAGCTCGGTGCGCGGTGTGGCTACCGGGTTAGTGAACAATACCCCAGGCGGCGGTACTGGCGGAATCGGCGGCGGCGGTGGTGGCGGCGGTGCAGGTGGCACCACGACGGGTGCGGGCGGCGCGGGTTCCGGTAGTGGTGGCTTAGTACAGTCCACTCAGGGAGCGGGTGCACAGGTTCCTTCGTTCGATCCGGTTCTAACCAGCACCCTCCAAATCGGGCACAACAATGTTCCCCAGTCAAACTTGATCACCACAGGTGTGCCATCGCTGACCCAGCACAACACCAACGCAAATTTCAATTATTCCCAAGGCTTCGTCACTGGCACCGACATTTCAGTCGGCTTCAACAACCAGCGCCGTACTACGAACAGTCTTCGCGACACGTTGATTCCGCAGTTGAACTCCAGCTTGCAGTTCCAGGTGCGCCAGCGGCTGCTCTCCGGCTTTGGCATCGGCATCAATAACCGCAACATCCGCATCTCGCGCAACAACCGCGAAATTTCGGACATTGC
>JBFXAV010000479.1:0-3022 GCA_050183935.1 Candidatus Korobacteraceae bacterium
CCTTTCGGGGCCGCTTCGGCGGCAAGATGGCGCAATGCTGGAATCAGGCGTTCCATCTGCGCATCCGTGCCAACGGTGATGCGCACGCAACCTTCGCACCCGGGATCGGAACTGCGGTCGCGCACCAGGATTCCCTGCTCCTTCATGCCGCGCACGAATTCATTTCGCCAGTCACCGACACGGAACAGCACGAAGTTTGCCCGGCTCGGCCAGTATGAAAATCCTAATTCGCCAAGAGCGCGCTCCAGCACAGCGCGATTGCGGCGCACTTCGGCGGCATAGTTGTTCACGTAATCCTGGTCGCGCAAAGCTTCCATCAGGCAGGCCAGCGCCACGGCGTTCACGTTGTAAGGCGTTGCCGTGCGGCGAAGCACAGCCATCTGCTGCTCATCGGCAGCAAGCACACCAGCACGTAATCCCGCCATCCCGTAGGCCTTCGAGAATGTACGCGCGATGAATAGGTTCGGCCAGCGACCAATCTGGTCCATGAGCGTCTCGCCATAGAACTCATAGTAGGCCTCGTCCACGAGCACGGCGGCGTTCGGAGCAGCCTCCAGCAGGCGCAACAAGTCGTCGCGTCGGGCAACAGCTCCCGTGGGATTATTGGGATTGGCGACCGCAATCAGCCGCGTGCGTGGAGTGATGGCCGCAAGCAACGCCTCAGTCGGGAACTCAAAGTTCGGCCCTGCCTGCACCGGCACCATGCGCGCCCCCGTACACTCGGCATACAGGCGGTACATGCCGAACGTAGGCACGGCGATGATAGCTTCACTGTTTTCTTCGAGGTAGCACTCCGAAACCAGATGAATGGCTTCGTCCACCCCGTTAGTGAGCAAAACCTGAGCGGGATCAAGGCCGAGAAAGCGGGCAACTTCCTGCTCCACTGGATCGCGCTCGGGATACTGTGCCAGCAACTCCGCATCGAGCTGCTGCAACACCGCCATCACGCGCGGCGAGCATCCGATGGTGCTCTCGTTGAAGTCGAGCCGTAGTCCCTGCCTTCCTGCAAGCGGTGGGTGGTAGGGTGCAAGCCGCTGGAGCGCGGCGCGTGGCTTAAGCATTGCCGCACCTCACGCGAATCGATGCGGCGTGCGCGCTCAGGCCTTCCGCTTCCGCAAGCGTGGTAATCGCGGGCGCCAGCGAACGCAGTCCCGAAGCACTCAGCTCTTGCACAGAGATCAGCTTTACAAAGTCCAGCACGCTGAGTCCGCCACGAAAGCGTGCCGCGCCACCCGTCGGCAGCACATGATTGGGACCGGAAGCATAATCTCCGGCAGCCTGTGGAGACCAGTCTCCAATGAAGACCGAGCCTGCGTTTTGGATTTCGCGAAGTATGTCCGCTTCAATCGTGAGGTGCTCGGCAGCGACGCGGTTGGCGGCTTCGATGGCAGCTTCACGCGTCGGAAGCAGGAGTACCGCTCCATTGCGCTTGAGCGAAGCGGCTGCGATCTTGTTACGCTTGGCCTGCTTTACGGTCTCCGCAGCTACGTCGCGAGCCAGCTTGCGGGATGAAGTGATGAAGATAGCGCTTGCATCGGGGTCGTGCTCTGCCTGCGCCACCAGGTCAGAAGCGATGAATGCAGGATTGCCGCTCTCGGCGACGATGACGACCTCTGTTGGTCCAGCCAGCATGTCAATGGCGCAGTCGGCAGCAACAATGCGCTTGGCGGCAGTGACGTACTTGTTTCCCGGACCAACGATCTTCTGCACCTTGGGAACGGAATCCGTCCCCAAGGCAAGCGCGACGATGGCCTGAGCACCGCCAATGCGGTAGAAATCACGCACTCCCAGAAAGGCGGCTGCCGCCAGAGTCTCCCGCGCGGGGCGGGGTGAGACCACCTGGATGCGCGATACTCCCGCAACCTGCGCAGGGATGACTGTCATGAGCATGGTCGAGGGCAGCGGGTAGCGCCCGCCGGGAACGTAGCAGCCCACGGAACCGATTGGACGAACGATCTGCCCAATGCATACGCCGGGCGCAGCTTCGCGCGTCCAGTCGGAAGGCTTCTGCCACTCGCAGAAGCGGCGGATATTTTCCGCCGCGCGCTCAAGTGCTGCACGGAATTCAGGAGCAGCTTCGTCCCAGGCCTGCTGCATCTCGGCCTCGGAAACAGCAATTGGCTGGCGCTTGCCGATGCCGTCCCATTTTTCAGCATAGCGGCGCAGGGCGCGTTCGCCATTCTTGCGGACATCGTTCACAATGCGGCGCACCTGCGGCTCGACTTCGTCCAGGCCAGCCATGCCGCGCTGTTCGCGGCTGCGCACCAACAGTTCGGCCTTTTTGCCTTCCAGGATGCGCATTACATCACCACCTTGTTCAGGGGGTACTCCACGATTCCCTGCGCGCCGGCCGCTTTGAGCTTAGGAACCAGCGTCCAGGCGGAACTTTCCTCAATGATGGTGTTGACGGCCACCCATTCCGAGTCAGCAAGCGCCGCCACGGTTGGGCCTTTCAGCGAGGGTAACAACGCCAGCACCGTAGGAAGGTCTTTCTGCCGAACGTTCAACATCAGTCCCACTCGCCCCTGGGCGTGAATCGCGGCACAGAGCATGAGCGCTAGGTTCTGGATTTTGGTGCGCTTGGCTTCATCCTGCCAAACACGCGGGTTGGCAATCAACTGAGTGGAGGATTCGAGCACAGTATCGATGATGCGGAGGCGGTTGGCGCGAAGTGAGCTGCCGGTTTCCGTGATCTCCACGATAGCATCGGCGAGTACGGGCGGTTTGACTTCCGTGGCGCCCCAGGAAAATTCCACCTGTACGGGAACATTCTTCTCTACGAAGTACTTCTTGGTGACGTTCACCAGTTCGGTGGCGACAATGCAGCCGCCTAAGTCTTCCGCTTTCTGAAAGCGCGAGTCTTCCGGAACAGCCAGCACCCAGCGAACTTTTCCCAGGCTCTGCTTCGCGTAGACAAGTTCGGCAGCGGTGATGACCTCCAGGCCGCTCTCCACAACCCAGTCCCTGCCGGTAAGGCCGGCGTCGAGCGCGCCATGCTCCACGTAGCGGGCCATCTCCTGGG
>JBFXAV010000480.1:0-3015 GCA_050183935.1 Candidatus Korobacteraceae bacterium
GGGGCGCACCTGAACCCGCCTACAACACCGCCTATGCAGTCTTGCGCCGACGCCAGCTCCAAGTAGGAGATATTGTCAACATTAATGGCGAATGGGGCTTAAAAGAGTGGACGCCAAACTACAAAGCACCCACGAAATCTACTCTTTTCAAGAGGAAAAACGATCAGGAGGATGATGGTGCGCCTGTGGAATCGGAAGAAGCCGAATTGGATCAAAAGTGAAAAGCCACTCGGGCATATCGAGTGGCAAATCTTCACCGCATAGTCAGTGCGGCTACTTGCTGAAAGATGCTGCAATTATGCATCTTTTGCGCTGCACAGTCAAGTTCTTCGCTCGGGTCGCGGGAGTACCCAGGATTAGTCACCCTAGGCGCAACCGGGCTCGGTAACTGTCAACTCGTTAACCGCCATTAGGAGGCATGCCTATGGCAACTGCTGTAAATCCGCCCAACAATAAGCCGGTCCTGTGGCTCGCTACCGATGAAGCGACCGAACCCTATTTGCACCAGCTCGACGGTGACTGCGACTGCAAGTCCTGCGAAAGCAGGAAGTCGCGCATCATTCTGCCCCAGTAGGCTGTGGTAGCTGAGTACGGGAGGCACGATCTTTCCCAGGTACGACCTCCCCGAAAGGTCAGATGCTATTCGTTGCCCCAGCGTTTGGACGCCGCTTTCTTGGCAATCTGGCTGCGCTGCTCTGGTGTAAGGCGTTCTGCTCTGGCCTTCCCGCCTTTGCGACCACCAGCAGCCCCGCGCTTAACAGCCTTAGGGTCTTTTCCTTGGTGCGGGTCTGGTTCGGGTAGTGTCCCAGTAGCAACGTCAACGATCCACTTGGCTAGCTGGTTCGTATCTCTAGGGCGCTTGCCTTTTGGTATCGGCATGATTCAATGATGCCACGGATCGGCGGGGCTTGCGAGTGCAGGAAAATTCAAACTGACCCACTACCCTCCCCCGGGAGTTTTTGACTCCGGGTTTGCAAACGCCTACAATGAAGGCCGGATCGGAATGGAGTAAAACATGCCTTTCAAGCTTGGTCTTCCTGAGATTCTGGTAATTCTCGCTGTTGCACTGCTCATCTTTGGGCCCGGTCGCCTTTCCGAACTCGGGAAGGGACTCGGCGAAGGAATCCGCAACTTCAAGAGTGCAGTGAAAGACAACGAAGCCCAGCCAGAAAAGAAGTAGCCCGTTCGGCTTTGCTGCTTCTTTTCTCGCCCGGCAGGTAGATCTCCCTGCTTTCGTTTTACCTCTTCCGGCAGGTCCGGCTATAGATTCATACCCGCGTCTCGCAGCATGCAGTAAACCAGCCGCACTGGCAAACCGACCACGTTTGAGTAATCCCCTTCCAGCCTGGTGACCCAACGTGAAGCCATGCCTTGGATTGCGTAGGCTCCTGCCTTGTCCATGGGTTCTCCGGTGGCAACATAGTCGCGTATCTCCTGCTCGGTCAGCTTGTCGAACGTCACCCTGGTTGTCTCCGAACGCACGTCCTGGAACGAATCATGCTGAACCCCGTTGCCGCCTGGTCGTAAACCCAGCAAGCACACGGCCGTCAGCACCTCATGCGTTCGTCCGGAGAGAAGCCGCAGCATACGGAGCGCATCGTTTACCTCGCCCGGCTTGCCCAACACCTCGTCCCCCACCACAACGATCGTGTCCGCACCCAGCACCGCAGCAGGGCACTGTTCCTTACTTCGAAGCCGCTCGCGGACTTCAGACGCCTTCTCCCGCGCCAGCCTCTCCGCAAAGGCACGCGGAGCCTCGCCGGGCAAGCGAATTTCCGGTACATTGGCCGGATAGACCGTAAATGGAATCGCAGCGTTCCGCAGCAGTTCCTGTCGGCGCGGGGAAGCAGAGGCCAGCACGAGTGTGGGATCAATTCGCTGATTCACTTGATTTCTTTCTTAGCATGACTGCTCGGTACAAGGATTCATCGTGGAGGTGTTCGCTCAGATTCTGGGCTGGACATCCCTCTCACAGTCAGTTACGTCTGAGATCACGATGACCGTTGCCCCCGCGAAGCTCACCTATGGCGCCAGCGTCCGCGCCCGACAAACAGAATTTCGCCTTTGGGCGCCGCAGGCGCGCTCGGTTTCTCTCCGCCTGCCTAACAAGGGAGATTACCCTATGCAACGTCAGGGCGAGGACTTCGTCCTTACCCTGCCCTGCGCCGCAGGCAGCCGCTACGCTTATTCGCTGGACGGCGGCGATCCCCGTCCCGATCCCGTTTCGCGCCTGCTGCCTGAGGGAGTTCATGGGCCAACCGAGGTCGTGGATCCGGCGCTCTTTCGCTGGACCGACGCTGACTGGCGCGGCCTCGATTTGCGTAATTACATCATCTACGAGCTGCATATCGGAACCTTTACACCGGAAGGCACATTCGACGCCGCTATTGAAAAGATTCCTTATCTTAGAGACCTCGGCATTACCGTCATCGAAATCATGCCCGTGGCCGCCACACCGGGCATCCGTAATTGGGGCTACGACGGCGTATCGCTCTACGCGGTGCAGGCTAACTATGGAGGTCCTGAAGGCCTTCGCCGTCTGGTCGATGCAGCCCACTCCGCAGGCATGGCCGTGATTCAAGACGTGGTGTACAACCATCTGGGACCGGAGGGGAATTACCTGCGCGAGTTCGGTCCTTACTTCACCGACAAGCACCACACTCCCTGGGGCGACGCCATCAACTACGACCAGCCTGGCGCTCACGGAGTCCGGCGCTACGTAATAGAGAACGCGCTCTACTGGCTACGCGAATATCACATGGACGGCCTCCGGCTCGACGCCATCCAAACCATTCGCGACGACTCCGAGCGTCACATTGTTGCTGACATCTCCCAGGCCGCCCACGAATTGGGCCACGAGCTCAATCGAACCATTTGCGTGATCGCGGAAACCGATGAGAACCAGGTCATCCACCTGCGTCCCGTTGCAGAAGGCGGAATAGGGGTTGATGCGGTCTGGAGTGACGACTTCCACCACTCGCTCCAGGCATACCTGACCGGCGAGCGCCAGGGCTA
>JBFXAV010000481.1:0-3012 GCA_050183935.1 Candidatus Korobacteraceae bacterium
CCTCCGCCGACGCTGCTGGATTATGTGCCACGCGATTACCTGTTGTTTATCGACGAGTCGCACCAGACGGTACCGCAGCTTCATGCCATGTACCACGGCGACCGTTCGCGCAAGCAGACGCTGGTGGAATTCGGTTTCCGGCTGCCGTCTGCCATGGACAACCGGCCACTGACGTTCGAGGAATTTGAGAACCGCGTGAACCAGGTGGTGTACGTTTCCGCGACGCCGGGCCCGTATGAGCTGACTAAATCGGCGGGTGAAGTGGTAGAGCAGATCATTCGGCCAACAGGGCTGGTGGATCCCGAGGTAGAGATTCGCCCCGTGAAAGGCCAGATCGACGACCTGCTGCACGAGATTCGCGAGCGGGCCAAGCGCGGCGAACGTGTGCTGGTGACCACACTTACCAAGCGCATGTCTGAGGACCTGGCAGAGTATTACAGCGAAGTGGGGGTGCGCTGCCGCTACATGCACTCGGAGATCGAGACACTGGAACGCGTAAAGATATTGCGCGACCTGCGCAGGGGCGAGTTCGATGTGCTCATCGGAATCAACCTGCTGCGCGAAGGGCTGGATCTGCCGGAGGTATCGCTGGTGGCGATTCTGGATGCGGACAAGGAAGGTTTTCTTCGTTCCGCGGGATCGCTGATTCAGACCATCGGCCGTTGTGCGCGGCACCTGAGCGGGCGGGCCATTCTCTATGCCGACAACATCACGGACTCCATGCGGCGGGCAATGGATGAAACCGACCGACGCCGTGCCATCCAGCGCGCCTACAACGAGGAGCACGGCATTACGCCGGAGTCGATCGTGCGACCGGTGGAAATGACGCTGGCAAAAATTATAGGCGCGGATTATGTGGATGTGACCACCGAGGCCGAAGGCATTCCGGAATTTAAGTCCCAGGAAGAACTGGACAAATACATTGCCAAGCTTGAAGTGGAAATGCGCGAAGCTGCCAAGCAGTTTGAGTTTGAGAAGGCAGCGAAGCTCCGCGACACGATCAAGGATTTGCGGACGAAAGAATTTCTGTTTGCCTAGGGCGGGAGCGTAGGGTGGACGGGTTGCAATTGCGGGAGTATCTCGCCATATCCGCAGGGATGGCCGTTGCCGGTTACTACTGTCTTGCATGGTTGCAGGCTGGGCGGGATCCGAAGAAGGGCATTATCGTTACGCGGTATGATCCTCCTCGCGGATACTCTCCGGCCGTGCTGCGATATGTGTGGAAACGAAGATTCGACGATCGCGTGTTCTGGGCGGCCTTGCTCAGCTTAGTCGCGAAAGGGCGAGTGACCCTTGAAACCTCGGACCCTGGTACATTGGTGCGCCCTCTAGAGAGGGCAGGTAAGAAGCCAGACGAGCTTCCGAAGGAAGAACGAATTCTGCTCGAGCGGGCGCTGATCCGCAAGCGGGGCAAACCTGTGCCCATGACGCTTCTTGACAGCAGGACAGCACTTGCCGCAAGCCAGATGGCTGAAGCGATTCGCCTTGAAGTTCACGGGAACTTTCTTTCCATGAATTGGCGCTACGTTGCGGCAGGAATTGCGTTGTCGGCATTCGCCATTACCATCGCTGCGTGGCCTGCTTCCCTGGAGCACTGGGTGGGGCTTTTGATTACGATGGGTTTGATAGCGCCCGCGAGTTTCTATTTGCCGTTCCTCATCCTGAGAATGAATGACCTCTGGCGGGCCTTGCAGCGGGGCGTGAGCGGGATTCTGGTGAGGCGGATGGTATCGCTCGTGCTGATCGCAATTCCATGCGTAACAGCCGTGTGTTTCGGAATCTTTTTGTTGGTTGTAAATTTCGGATGGCTAGTCGTGCTAATGACCCTCTTGATGGTTGTGTTGAACCTTGTTTTTTTGGAGTGGATGAAGGCTCCAACCAAGAGCGGGAGGGCACTCTTGGATGAAATCGAAGGGTTTCGCCATTTTTTGCTTTCGGTGGAACAACTGCCCAAGGACCTTGCTGAAGGCCCTAAAGTTGATATCGACAGCTATGAGCGGTACTTGCCATATGCGATTGCGTTGGAAGTTGAACAGCAATGGAGTGATCAGTTTATTGCCCTTGTCTCAACAGCACAGCACCGTGCGTTCGAGGTATACGCGCATAGTTATTATTTGGGCATGTGGAATGGAAAGCCGGTAGAAGTTGCGGTTGGACCGGAGCCGAGGAGACGTTGGTGAAATAGTGTATGGAGACACTCCCATGAACGAACATCGCGGAACGGCGTTGTTGGGCGGCCTGCTTGCCATAGGACTGATTCTCGGCGGATGGGTGCTGGGCGCGCAGATCAAGGCAACGCGCCTGGCGGATCGTTACGTTACCGTTCGGGGGCTGGTGGAACGCACGGTGAAGGCGGACCTCGCCATCTGGCCCATCAGCTACAAGCAGGCAGGCGACGATCTGTCGCTGGTGTATGCCGCCACCGAGTCCGACCGGCAGGCCATTTTACGTTTTTTGAGCGAGCAGGGCATTCAGTCCTCGGAGATCGAACTCGGCCTGGTGCGCGTGGTGGACACGCAGGCGAATGAATATGGCGGTGGAAACCGGGCTCCGCGAAGGTACATTGTCGAGCAGCAGATTACGGTGCGCACTGCGCGTGTAGACCAGGTTTCGGCAGCCGCGCAGAAGACATCGCTGTTGCTGCAAAAGGGAATCGTGCTGAACACGAATCCGGGGCAGGGGTTGGCGTATAAATTTACCGGCCTGAACGCCATCAAGCCGGACATGATTACGGAAGCTACGCGCAACGCGCGCGCCGCTGCCGACCGTTTCGCTGCCGATTCCGGAAGTAGGGTAGGGTCGATCCGACAGGCCAACCAGGGAGTATTTTCCATTCTCGCGGCAGATCGTGGCAGCGATGGTGGCGGAGAGTACGGCGGCGGATTCGACGCCGACAGCAGCTTGATGAAGACGGTGCGGGTGGTAACGACGGTTCAGTATTACCTGGAAGAGTAGTGAGGCACGAGGCCTCTTGCCCACCGAGACTGCAAAGGGCGTCCGAATGATCGGACG
>JBFXAV010000482.1:0-3009 GCA_050183935.1 Candidatus Korobacteraceae bacterium
GCTCTGGCGCCAGACTTCCGTTCACGACAACTCCAAGACTTGCGTTTCTTCCGTAGAACGCAGGATCGCAGATGAACCTCCAACTACGCATGGGCGCCTGGAAATCACCGATAGCAATGCCGGGAGCGGTCCGATGAAGCGGCTTGCCGTCCTGATGGCGGTGTGCTTTGTGGACATGCTGGGGCTGATGCTGGTGGCTCCTCTGATGGCTTTTTATGCCCTGCGGCTGAATGCCGCGGAGTGGATGGTAGGGCCACTGATTGCATCGTTTGCGGTAGCCCAGCTCGTATCTTCGCCGTTCTGGGGGAAGTTCTCAGATCGCTATGGGCGGCGGCCGGCAATGATGATCGGGCTGGGAGCATCTGCCGTGGCATACGTAATTTTTGGATACGCCACCACGCTGTGGATGCTATTTGCCTCCCGCATTGTGCAGGGTCTAGGCGGAGGGACCACGGGCGTAGCCCAGGCCTATGTGGCCGATACCATGCCGCGAGGAGAACGCGCCAAGGCCCTAGGCTGGCTTTCAGCCGCAACCAGCGCTGGGGTGGTTGTGGGTCCGGTGATCGGATCGATTGCGCGGCGCTTTGGAACGGAGGCTCCGGGACTGGTAGCGGCGATGCTGGCCGTGATCAGCGTGACGCTCGCCTGGAAGTGGCTGCCGGAATCGTGCGTCGCACAGACGCAGGCGGCGGATGGCTCCACTCCGCTGCGGAAACGAACGATCCGGCAAACTCTTTGGGAGATCATGCGCCGCCCGGGCCTCGATGCGCACCGGGTGATCTGGATTTATGTAGTTGGCATGCTGGCGCTGAACGTCGTGATCGGTGTGCTGGCGCTTTACCTTAAAGAAGCCTACGCGGTCACGGAAGAGACCATTGGCTACTTTTTCCCTGTGTTTGGAGTTGTGGGCGTGCTGATGCGGACGTTCCTGGTGGGCTGGTTCAATGACCGCTTCGGCGAGGTACGCACCATGCAGGCGGGAACGGTGGCGCTCATGCTCGGGCTGGCCCTCATGCCGCTGCCAGCTTTTATTCTGCCCAAGGCCCCGGCGATGGTGCTGTTTGTGGTGTTCCTGACGCTGGTTCCAGTGGGAACCGCGCTGCTGTTTCCGGCATCGACTTCACTGGTGAGTCAGCGAACCGAGCAGCACGAGCTGGGACTCGTAATGGGCGCGCAACAGACCTTCCGGGGAATCATGAGCGTGGTGGGGCCAGTGGGCGGAACCCTTGTGTTTGCCACCATGGGCCACGGCATGCCGTTTCTGATGGCCGCCGCGGTCGTCGCGTTTGCTGGAGTGCTGGCATTCCGCGAGCGCCAGGAAGCGACGGTTACGGCGGCGGGATAAAACTGATGGCGTAGCTTGCGGTGGTTGTTCCAAACAGATCCTTCGCTCCGCTCGGAATGACGCTTCTTTGGATGACACCTTTGATTGTTTGGCGGAATTTCTAATACCGAACTGCACTGCTGCCCACGGAAGTTCCCGGTTGAGCCCACTCTCTTGACAGATAATGCAGCCACGCGTCACAGTTACCGACGCTTCTTTTCCCATTGTGGAGGTTCCATGAGACGTGCGTTCGCGGTTATTCTCTTTCTGGCGCTTGCTGTTCCCTTCTCCCTGGTTGCGCAGAGCCCTGCGATTACCAGCGCCGAGCCCTTCAAGCTGGGGACGTTCGAGATCGGTGGCGAGCCGCGCGTGGGGCTGGTGCTCCAGGACAAGCTGGTAGTGGAGCTTGCTGCCGCCAATCAGGCGCTGGAGCGGAACCCCGCGTATCCGCACGTGACCATGCCGGCGAACATGAAAGAACTGATCGGCCAGTATGAGTACGGAATGAAGCACCGGCTGTACGAGATCGTGAATGACGTGGTCGGCAACAGGCGGCTCACAGCGAATCCGCGTCCGGCGTATGTTCACGACGTGGGGTCCATCCGCACGCTTGCGCCGATTCTTTATCCCGGCAAGATTCTGAATGCGGCGGTGAACTTCTACAGCCATGTGAACGAAGCCGCGGCCACGGCAGAGGAGCAGCGCAAAGCGGCGGAGGAGCGCCGCCGGAATCGGGGCATCCCCTACCTGTTTCTAAAACCTTCGGAAGGAGCGGTGATCGGGCAGGGTGATGCCGTGGTGCTGCCGCACGGCCGCAACCGCATTGACTGGGAAGTGGAACTTGGCATGGTGATCGGGCGCGCGGGCAAGTACATTCCCGCAAGCAAGGCGGCGGAGCACATTTTTGGCTACATGGTCACCATTGATATCTCGGACCGTGGCGGAAGGCCTCCGGATTCGCGGCCGGGATCGGACTGGTTCGTGGGCAAGGGCCACGATACATTCGCTCCACAAGGTCCGTGGATTGTTCCCAAGGAGTTTTACGGCGATCCCATGCAGAAGCTGCGGCAGACGCTGAGCGTAGGCGGGCAGCAGATGCAGGAGGGGCGTCCCGGCGACATGATCCACTCGGTGTACGAGATCATTGAGTACGCCTCGTCGATCATCACGCTGTATCCGGGCGACGTGGTCAACAACGGCACCTCAGGCGGTACGGGACAGGCGGCGGCATTGCGCGGCAAGCAGACGTTTCTGAAGCCGGGAGACGAGATTGTGGCCAGCATCGAAGGTATTGGGACGCTGCGGCTGCCAGTGGTTTCCGAGCCAGCGCCGCCGCAGGGAACGGGAGCGTTCCTACCTTCGGAGAGTACGTACCAGAAGCGTCCGTAAGAACGCGCCACAAGGAATTTGGGCCGAGCCGGGAGGTTAGCGTGACATCACGTCGCAGTTGGGGTTCCGGGCTGGTGATAGCTGCGTTCTGTGCAATGGTGCTGGTGGGAGTAGTGCAGGCCCAGGAACAAGCGGAGCCCTCGCCGGAGAACGTGGCCGCCGGGATGCGAATCTACCGGCAGAAAGCGGACTGCCAGTCGTGCCACGGGTGGGCGGCCGATGGCCGGAAGATGGACAGCCAGATGCCCGATGGCGCCAACCTACGGACAACCATGCTGAACCGGCAGGGATTGATC
>JBFXAV010000483.1:0-3006 GCA_050183935.1 Candidatus Korobacteraceae bacterium
CCACGGCGCGCAAGTTCCGTCATGCGGCGTAATTGGTCCTCGTCGAATGGTTTCTGTTCCGCGGTGGCCTGAATCTCCACCATCTTCTTGCCGCCGGTCATGACGAAGTTCATGTCCACCTCGGCGTGGGAGTCTTCTTCATAGTTGAGGTCCAGCAGAACCTCGCCATCCACAATGCCCACACTGGTGGCGGCCACGAAGTCGCGCAGGGGAACGGAGGTTAGTGTTCCCGCATCGACCAGCTTGCTGAGCGCCAGGCCCAACGCCACAAATGCCCCGGTAATGGACGCGGTGCGCGTGCCTCCATCGGCCTGGATGACGTCACA
This sequence comes from Candidatus Korobacteraceae bacterium, assembly GCA_050183935.1. Taxonomy (GTDB): domain Bacteria; phylum Acidobacteriota; class Terriglobia; order Terriglobales; family Acidobacteriaceae; genus DASZRZ01. Next base: position 327 of record JBFXAV010000483.1, read on the forward strand.
ATCGATCCAAACAGTGCGCTCGCCCAGGCGGTCGAGGTCCACCACGGCCCGCAGCGCGCGTCCAATGAGTCGCTGGATTTCCTGCCCGCGTGCGCTCACTTTGCCGCGCGTAGCCTCGCGGGCTGTCCGGGTGAGCGTGGCCCTGGGCAGCATGCCGTATTCGCTGGTAATCCAGCCGCGCTTGCTTCCGCGCAGCCAGTTGGGTAGGGACTCTTCCACGGACGCGGTACAGATTACGCGCGTGTTTCCAACTTCAATGAGCGCCGAGCCTTCGGCCGTGGAGATGAAGTCCGGGATAATGTTGACCGGACGCATCTGTTCGGGAGTGCGATTGTCGCCGCGATAGAACATGACGTGCCGATTCTAGCAGCAGGCCTCCAGTCTTTCCGTGCGCCGCTCTTGATAGAATCCCGCTGCATGCCTATTCCGTTCGTTAAAGCCAGTGCCTGCGGTAATGACTTTCTGTTGATTGATGGTCAGCACGCTCCCGCCGACCTGGCCGGATTCTCCCGTGCCATCTGCGACCGCCATAACGGTGTTGGAGCCGATGGCGTGGAGTGGATTTTCCCGGATACGCACTCCGACGCCCACGCCCGCCTGTTCAATGCCGACGGCAGCGAAGCGGAAATTTCCGGCAACGGCACTCGCTGTGTCGCGGCTCACCTTGTGTCGAAACGGGGAGGGGACAAGGTCACCGTGCGTACCGGCGCTGGCGTGAAAACGTGCGTCCTCAAGCAGCGTGACGGCAACCACTTCGAGTTTGAGACGGCGATGGGCGAGCCCCAGGTGGGAGACGAGTTTTCCATCAAGCTCGCGTTTGGCGAAGTTTCCGGAATTCCGGTTTCAATGGGGAACCCACATTTTGTCGTGTTTGTCGATCAGTTCAGCTCGGCATGGCAGGCGGAAGCCGCCGAAATCGGCAAGCATCACGACTTCAAGTACAACATTAACGTTGAGCTGGTAAAGATTGTTGATTCGAAAAATATCGAAGTCCGATTTTTTGAGCGTGGAGTAGGCGAGACACAGTCGTCGGGAACGGGCTCCTCGGCGGCGGCAGTGGCATCCATTTTCTCCGGGGAGGCACAGTCGCCGCTGCGCGTGCATGCCCCCGGAGGTCCCCAGACCGTACGCTGGGAGAAGGAAGTGTTTCTTACCGGGCCGGCGCAGTTGATTTTCAAAGGCGAGTATCTACCCTAACTCTCATTTCCAGAACCATCCAGTATCCATTCGATGTTGCCAGCAAACTAGCAATCGAGTAACCTTCAACTTCTGATGTTAACTCTCCAACCTCTGAGGTACTGCAATGATTGCGCTGTCTGGTACTTCTCATCTAATGGAGCCCTTGATGATCAAGCGTGCCCAATTGATACAAGAGCTTGCTGCCATCGACAACGCCCTTTCCGAGTTGAAGAAGGTCTATGGTTCTCTGCCAGCCGTATCGGCGGCCTCCTATACAAACTGGAAGTTGATTGATGCTGTGTGTCACCACCTTGAGAACGTTGGTGGTCGCGCTACATTCGAAGACTTGTTCGCGGCCCTTAATTTAGGAAATGCCTTTTGGCACCACAGTTCAGATCTGGATGAACGAAGAAAGTTCCTTAAGATAGCGCTCAATGCCAAAGGAAACAAAGAGCGAGTTAGTTGTTCTTCTGATGGAAGTGTATCTATGAACGGCCGCTAATGGATCTCCTAATCAAGGATCCGCTGCGCAAGCCCGCCCCGCTTCGTTCCGGCGACCAGATCGCTATTGTTGCGCCCGCGTCGAACGTGAAGCGAGAGGCGCTGGAGGCAGGCTGCAATCGACTGCGTGATCTTGGATATCGCCCCGTTTACGACAGCAGCATCTTCGAGCAGGACCTTTATTTCGCAGGGAGCGCCGAGCGCCGGGCGCGGGAACTCCACCACGCTTTCGCCAACCCCGAGGTGCGCGCCATCGTCTGTGCTCGTGGAGGCTATGGGTCCAACTACCTGCTGCCTTTGCTAGATCTCGACCTGATCCGGAGCAATCCCAAGATTTTTGCCGGGTACAGCGATCTTACCTGCCTGCTCACGTATCTCCGTGATGCTGCCGGTCTGGTGACATTTCATGCACCCATGGCCATCAAGGACTTCGGCGCGGCAGAGGGCGTGCATCTGCCGTCCTGGAATGCGGCTGTTTCCGGTAGCCGTGAGTGGAGCCTGAATTCCGGGCAGGAAGGCATGGCAGGGCTTGTGCCTCTGGTTCCCGGCAGCGGGGAAGGTGAGCTTTACGGAGGGTGCCTCTCCATCCTGGTTGCTTCGCTGGGCACGCCCTATGAAATTCAAACTCGGGACAAGCTGCTATTCCTGGAAGATGTGAACGCCAAGCCGTACCAGATCGACCGCATGCTCATGCAGTTAAAATTTAGCGGCAAACTGGAGGGCGTGCGGGGAATTATCTTCGGCGAAATGCTGGATTGCATGCAGACCGCCAACCAGGGCTATGCGCTGGAAGATGTAGTTCGGCGGGTCGTGGGCGACCTGGGGATTCCGGTGGCCTACGGATTGCGCTCTGGGCATGTGACGACACAGAACGTTACATTGCCGCTGGGCGTACACGCTGAATTGGTAACCGATAGGGCTGGTGTCCAGTTGAACATTCGAGAGGCTGCCACGGCCACCGGTGCGGACGCGGTTCCTATATCCTGAAGTTGCGCCGGGT
>JBFXAV010000484.1:0-3004 GCA_050183935.1 Candidatus Korobacteraceae bacterium
AGGGTCAGATGCAGGTTGCCGTCGTAGTTATCCAGCAACCGCTTCAGGTGGCGTACTCCCGCGTCCACGTTCTGCTGCGGGTCAAACGGGTTCTTCACCTTCAGCCCTCGCGCGGTCTGTGGCATCAGTTGCATCAGGCCCATAGCGCCAGCCCGCGATACAGCTCCGGGATTGAAGTTCGACTCCACTTTGATCATGGCCCGCACCAGGTTCGGATCCACTCCGTGGCGATTCGCCGCAAGCTCAATGACAGAATCCACCGCCTCCGCGGTTACCTTCCGTCCCCGAGCGACCGCAGCGTAGTTCGGATTCGCCGCCGCCTCTGTCGTTCCCTTGGGCTTGCCCTCTGCCCGGGGCTGGGAGGCAATGTAGCTAGTCACCTCGCTGGCTGCGGATCGTGCAGCTTGTATCGCTTTGGGACTCGGCCGGGGAACTGGCTTCCAGCGCCGCTCAGTGTTGCTCCAATAAATCAGCCGTACCGTCGACGGCATCGGTTTCTCAACCCCTGGTGCAGCGCCGTAGGAGCCTTCGTTTACAAAGATCGTGCGGCCGTTTTCCCGGACCGGAACAATCTGAGCTGCGGAGTCAGGGACAGCCACAAGGCCAGAACATGCAATCACGATGGTGAGCCAAAACGACCGCAGCTTCCGGCTGGCCCCATCGCGGCGAGCGAATGGGCAGAGCGGGAACCGGGCGAAAGGAGGCTGGGGTTTGGAACCAGCACATATCGGCATGGTTAGTCAGGATTCCTTTATTAGCGAGGCACTTTCATGCCACGCCAAAGCCTCCGCGCCACACGCCTAGGCGCGCCGAGGAGACCGTTTACCTAACCCCAACCTGGGCGGAGAACACTCCAGAGTGGAAAAATTATCGCACGGGGAAATGGGGTCAGCAATTACGAGAGGAACGTGGAATCACAGGAGCAAATAGGACGAAAACCGGCATTGACGGGCGCAACTTATACATTGCAAGGTGTTTGTGACCCAAGTACACGACCTCTCGTATGTTAGGCTGAAGTCGCAGCGACCTTGGGCCATTCACCCTGTAGTTTGCTTTTGATTTGAATACTATGCCTTTTGCGGACTCCTTTTTCTTAATGGCACAGGGGCTGTGGGCAGATGTCTATGCCCACGCTTACTGGATCACCCCCGTCCTTCTGCTGGGGGGAGGGCTGCTGCTGGGCTTGATCGTTGACCGCGTCGTCCTGCGCTATCTGCGCAAGATTGCGGAGCGTACACCCTGGGAAGCCGACGACGTTGTTCTCCGCGCAGTCCGCAACATGCCGGTGTACTGGTTTTTCCTGGCCGGTGCATGGGCCGCGCTGAACCACGCCGCTTTTTATCTTCCGCGCTGGGAAGGGATGCTGCGGCGCACCCTGCTGGTGTTGTTCCTGTTCTCCCTCACACTGGCTGCCGCCCGCGTGGCATCTGGGCTGGTGGCGCTCTACTCGCTGAAGTCCGAAGGGTTGATCCAATCGACGAGCATCTTCCGCAACCTGACAGTGGTGTTCGTTTTTGTTCTCGGGATCCTCGTCATCCTGGATTCTCTGGGAGTCTCCATTACTCCCATCCTTACCGCCCTCGGAGTTGGGGGACTTGCGGTCGCCCTGGCCTTACAGGACACGCTCTCGAACCTGTTTGCCGGCATCCAGATCATTGCCTCGCGCCAGGTGCGGGTCGGGGATTACATCCGACTCGACTCCGGGCAGGAAGGTTATGTGACCGACATTCGCTGGCGCAATACCACCATTCGCGCGCTGGCCAACAACATGATCATTGTCCCCAATTCCAAACTGGCCTCGGCGATTACCACGAACTTCTATCAGCCGGAAAGGGAGATGGGATTCGGCGTGCCCTGCTCGGTGGCCTACGGCAGCGATCTTGAGCGAGTGGAGCGCGTGACCATCGAAGTGGCCAGGCAGCTCATGCAGGAGTTCGAAGGAGGCGTGCCCACTGCCGATCCCGGGGTGCGCTTTAACGGCTTCGGTAACTCGGCCATTACCTTCAATGTGCTGCTGCGCTGCCGCGAGTTCGTGGACCAGTACATGCTCACGCACGAATTCATCAAACGGCTTCACTTGCGCTATCAGCAGGAAGAGATTGAGATCCCGTTCCCCATTCAAACGGTGTATTTGAAGGGAGAACAGGCTCTCGACTCAAGCAGTCCAGGTTCGGGAGAAGTCCCAGCGCAAAAGCCGCCAGTCGGGGGCCGCGCCTAGCACCATCTTTCGCGGGGGCTTTTTACTTCAGCAATCCCTCGACCACGCTGTAGCTCTCACTCAGCGCTGAATCCAGAGCCTCGGGGTCTTTGCCACCGGCTTCCGCCATGTCGGGGCGTCCGCCGCCGGAGCCTCCCACCTTTTGTGCGACGGTAGCGATCACTTTTCCTGCCTGGATACGACCGGTCAGGTCTTTGGTCACGCCCACGATCAGGGCCACCTTGCCATCAGACGCGGACCCCAGCACCACCACGCCCGAGCCGATTTTCTGGCGCAGGTTGTCCACCAGCGTGCGAAGTTGCGCACGCTCCAGATTGTCCACTCGGTGGGCAAGGACTTTCACGCCCTGCACCACGCGAATCTTGTCCTCGACCGAGCGCGTGGTGTCGGCGGCGGACTTCATGCGTGCCTGCTCCAGTTCCTTGCGCAGGCGCTTAATCTCTTCTTCCCGCGACTGGAGTTCCCGCTTCAGGGCTGTCGCCAGGGAGCCTTCCTCGCCGGGACGCGCCAGCCCTCGCGCTACGTGCTCAAGCTGATGGTCGGCGCGGAAGTGGCGTAACGAGCTTTCTCCTGCAACCGCCTCCACGCGACGCACTCCCGAGCTGACGCTGCCTTCATCCAGAATTTTGATCAACCCGATCTCGCCGGTGGCGCCGGTGTGGGTACCACCGCATAGCTCGGTGGAGAAGTCGCCGATGCGGATCACGCGCACGCGCTCGCCGTACTTTTCCCCGAACAGCGCCATAGCCTTATATTCATGAACCGCCACGTCGATGGGAACATCTT
>JBFXAV010000485.1:0-3001 GCA_050183935.1 Candidatus Korobacteraceae bacterium
AGAGTTCTGCTACATCGGGCTTCGGGTTGCTGCTCGCCGCCGCCGGTCACGCCGTCGGCTGGCCCTTCCCGCGAGGAGGCGCCCGGCAAATCGCGCACGCGCTGGCTTCATACCTAAGAAGCCTCGGAGGGAAGATTGAAACCGGACTGCGTGTAAGCTCGCTGGACGAGTTACCCCAGGCAGATATTGTCCTGTGTGACATCTCTCCGCGCCAGCTTCTGGCCATAGCAGGCTCTCGCATACCGGAGTGGTATCGCCGCAAACTCGCTCGTTACCGCTACGGCCCCGGTGCATTCAAAGTGGACTGGGCACTCGATGGACCAATTCCCTGGACCGCGCCAGCATGCCGCCGCGCCGGGACGCTTCACCTTGGCGGCACGCTCGAAGAAATTGCGGCATGGGAACGGTGTGTCTGGAATGGCAAGCTCGGCAACTCCAGGCAGCGCCCCTTTGTTCTGCTGGCGCAGCATTCACTTTTCGACCTAACCCGAGCGCCTGCAGGCAAGCACACCGCGTGGGCTTACTGCCACGTCCCGAATGGCTGCACTCAAGACATGCTGGGACGCATGGAGGCGCAGATCGAGCGCTTTGCCCCCGGCTTCCGCGAGCGCATTCTTGCCCGCTCCGTTCTGTCCCCGGCGGCGCTGGAGGCATTCAACCCCAACCTCATCGGAGGAGACTTTAGCGGAGGCGCCCCGAGTCTCTCGCAATTGTTTTTTAGGCCGACGGCGCAGATGTACCGCACCGGAGCCAAGGGCTTATACCTGTGCTCGGCATCCACCCCGCCCGGTGGCGGCGTGCATGGCATGTGCGGTTACTGGGCGGCCAGATGGGCGCTGGAGGAAATGAGATCGAGGAAGCGTTAGCGTGTTTGCTTCTGAGCCGGCCCTCAACCTGAGTGATCTTGAGCGCAGCGAAAGATCCCCGTATAGCGTGCAGTGGCAAGGCTGCGAGTAGGTTGCTCACCACACAAGGTTGAGCGTATCAGCGCATTTTATTTTAAAGAACGCGACGCACATCCCCAGCGGCAACGGACTACGCCGAAATCGTGACCTTCTTGAGCAGTCGTCCCACTCGCAGCGTGAACTCCACCGGCAACTGAATTACAAGCACCGGCTCGTTCTTCACCGCGCCATCAATGCGCACGGCGTTCTGCTTGATCTTCCGCAGGCCGTCCGTCACCGAATCCGCCAGTCCACAGCGGGCCAGCAGCTTGTCCAACTTCACAGCCTTGTCGTTGGTATTGGACTTTGCTGCCACTTCGTTATAGCCGACTGTTACGTGCTCAAGGTTCTCTGGAGTCTGGTCTTTCTGGAAGATAGCTTCCCACTCCGTCGCTGCCTTTGCAGCCGAGTCGACTCCGTGGAAGTCCGCCACAATCCGCCGCCCCAGGTCTTTCTTCAGCGCCATGGGGTGGGCCGTGCCTTCCGCCACTCCGCGCTTCTTCTCCGCAATCTCCACGGACGACATATCCGTCAGCAGCTCGTAATACCGCCACATCAGCTCGTCGGAAATCGACATTACCTTGCCGAACATCTCGCGCGGAGCTTCGGTAATGCCGATGTAGTTGCCCAGCGACTTCGACATCTTCTGCACGCCGTCGAGCCCTTCCAGCAGCGGCATAGTCAACACCACCTGGGACGCCTGTCCATAGGCCCGTTGCAGCTCGCGACCCATCAGCAGATTGAACTTCTGGTCGGTGCCGCCCAGTTCCACGTCTGCCTGAAGAGCCACAGAGTCATAGCCCTGCACCATCGGGTAGAGCAACTCGTGCACGGCGATGGGCCGCTCTTCTTCAAAGCGTGTGTGGAAGTCTTCGCGCTCCAGCATCTGCGAAACCGTCGAACGCGAGGCAAGCCGTATGAATCCCTCCGCTCCCAGCTTCTCCATCCACTCGCTGTTAAAGCGAATTTCTGTACGATCGGGGTCGAGAATCTTGAATACCTGTGCCTTATAAGTGTCCGCGTTGCGCAGAATCTCCTCGCGAGAAAGCGGAGGACGTGTCACGTTGCGTCCCGTCGGGTCACCGATCATCCCCGTAAAGTCGCCGATCAGGAACACCACGGTATGCCCGAGGTCCTGGAAGTGCTTCAGCTTGCGGATGAGCACCGTGTGGCCAACGTGCAGGTCGGGAGCGGTGGGATCGAACCCCGCTTTCACACGCAGAGGCTTGCCGCTCTCCAGCGACTTTTGTAGCTTCTCGCGGAGCTCTTCCTCGCGGATGATCTCCGAAGCGCCTTTCTTGATGTATGCGAGCTGTTCGGCTACAGAAGGAAAGTTGGCCATCGCCAAGGATTATAGAAAACACCGGAGTTGCGTGGCCCCGGACCGCCCTCGTCCGGGGAAAAACGTGGCAATTCTGCCCTTTAGAGCTACCGTCTTCCCGTCGATCCAAACCCCGCAGCCTGGCGCAGCGTCTCCGAAAGGTCTTCTACCACTTCCACGTCGCCGGTCAGCACAGGATACGGAATCAGGTTGGCGATCTTGTCACCAGCGCGAATTTCCACTGAGGTGTCGGAAAGATTCTCGATCAGGATTCGCACCTCGCCGCGATACCCCGCATCAATCACCCCGCCCGTCAGGACTAGCCGCCGCGCCGCCATCGAAGACCGGTCGCGCAGAAGCGCGCCCATAGGCTCTCCCTCGGGCGACGTCACTTCCACCGCAATGCCCGTGGAGATCGCGGCATGGCCGCGCGCAGGAAGACGGATGCTTTCCGCGCAGTAAACGTCATACCCACGGTCCTCGCCGGGGTGTGCCACTGTGGGCGCCTTGGCTCCCGGCTGAAGCAGTTTGACTCGAAGCATGAAAGAATTCCTGGTGGTGAGCTGACTCGAAGTTGGGTTGCAGGGCAGTACCGCGGAAATCAGTCTCCGCTGGTGCTGCCGCGAACGCAGTAGAAAATTCGCGCCGGCAGAAGATTGAGCGGCTCGAAATCCTGCCGTACCTCCTGAAACACGTCCTGCAAGTGCGGCTGCACTGCCGTGGTGACCTGGTATAC
>JBFXAV010000486.1:0-2995 GCA_050183935.1 Candidatus Korobacteraceae bacterium
TCTCCCGAGCCAGTGCGCATCGGCTCTACCTGCCCGTAGTTGTGGAGCCGGGCTTCCACTACGAGGATCGCAACGTCGAGGCCCAGCAGAACACGCCTACCTCGCTGCTCTGGTGGATGAAACACATTATTGGGTTGCGCAAGCGATTTAAGGCGTTTGGCCGGGGCACGCTGAAGTTTCTCTATCCAGAAAACCGCAAGGTTCTGGCGTATGTGCGGAGTTATGGTGACGAACGCATCCTTGTGGTCGCAAACCTCTCGCAACAGGCACAGTATGTAGAGCTGGATCTGGCGGAGTTTCGAGGCATGATTCCGGTAGAGTTGTTTGGGCAGACCGAATTTCCCTCCATTGGAGAGTTGCCCTATCTGCTCACGCTGGCGCCACACGGGTTTTACTGGTTCCTGCTGGAGCCACGAAGGGTAGCCGACATAGAGGCAGCAATTGGAACTGCTCCCGTGGAAGTGCCGGTGCTGGCGGTTGAGGGCTCCTGGGAGCGCATTTTCGAGGGTCGCGCCAGAGAACAGTTCGAGCAGATTCTGCCTGATTTCCTGCGAGGCCGGCGCTGGTTCAGCGGTAAGGGCAGGAAGATTCGTTCGACGCGGTTGACGGATGCTGTGCCCGTGGAACACGAATACCGCACATCGTACCTTGTGCTGGTCCGGGTGGAGTACACGGAAGGTGATCCGGAAATCTACGCGCTGGCGCTGGCATTTGCCCTCACGCAATCTGATCAGGCAACGGGCAGTGGCGAAGCCGGAGGGGTCTTCCTACGCGTGCACACCGACCGTGGCGAGGGCGTTGTTTATGAAGCACTGCGTGAACGGAGTTTTGCGCTTGCGCTACTTGAGGCCATTGCCCGCCGCCGCCGCTTCCGGGGCGCGACCGCGGAACTTGTCGGTGTACCTACCTCAGCCTTTCGCTCCCTGCGCCCTAATGGCGGAAAACCGCTGGAGCCCGCGCTCATGCGGGCCGAGCAGAGCAACTCGTCAGTCCTGTATGGTGACAACGTGATCCTGAAGCTTTTCCGCAGACTTGACGAAGGCGTGAACCCGGACTACGAGATTGGAACATTCCTAACTGCCCGGGGTTTCGCCCACAGCCCGCCCGTGGGAGGAACACTAGAATATCGTGCCAACGGAACTCCGGTTACAGTAGCCATTCTGCAAGGGTATGTGCGCAACGAGGGGGATGCCTGGACCTACACTCTGGACAGCGTTGGCCGTTATTTCCAGGATGTGCTGGCGCGTATGCACGGAGAGCGCGCGGTAAGCGTCTCCTGCCGCTCGGTGATGCAGGCAATGAGGGAACAGGTTCCGGATTCGGTGCGAGAGCTGATCGGGCCGTACCTGGAGTCGGCGCGACTACTGGGCGAGCGCACGGCCAACATGCACCTTGCACTGGCCTCGGACAAGGAGAATCCCGAATTTCGGCCGGAGCCATTCAGCACACTTTACCAGCGCTCCATCTACCAGGCGATGCGCAGCCAGGCAGGAAGGTCTCTGCAATTGCTGCGCTCCCAGCTTCGCAAGCTGCCGGAGCCGGTGGCGACGGAAGCTAAAGAAATCCTTGCCCGCGACAGCGAGATTCTTGCTCGTTTCCGTGCCCTGCTCGAAACCAAGATCGAAGCGGCGCGCACCCGTCTCCACGGCGACTATCATCTGGGACAGGTGCTGTGGACGGGCAAAGACTTTGTCATCATCGACTACGAAGGAGAGCCTATGCGGCCCATTAGTGAACGCCGCATCAAGCGCTCTCCGTTACGCGATGTTGCCGGAATGCTGCGGTCGTTTCATTACGCTGGGTATGCGCGCCTGCTGCGACAGGAGCATGGGGGCACTGTGCGTCCGGAGGATGCTGCGCTGCTTCCGGAGTTTGTCCGCTGCTGGTACGTGTGGGTCTCTGGGGTATTTCTACGAGCCTACCGCCATACCTGCGGGGATGCGGAGTTCTTGCCGCGGGACCCGGAGCACTTCAAAATCATGATGAGCGCTTACCAGATGGAAAAGGCGCTCTACGAACTGGGCTACGAACTGAACAACCGTCCGGACTGGGTTGCGATCCCGCTCGAAGGGATACGCAATCTGCTCGACGCTCCGGAGTGAGGTCCAAGATGCCACAGGAAACCAACAGCAAAGTGTTCCCATCTGCCCCGCAGCCTACTCCCGACCAGGTCCGCTATGACATCAGCCTGCTGACCGAGGATGACTTGCACCTGTTCAACGAGGGTACGCACTACCGCCTGTACCAGAAGCTGGGATCCCATTGCGTGACGCGCAACGGCGTGGAAGGTACGTGCTTCGCAGTTTGGGCGCCCAATGCCGAATATGTGAGCGTGATTGGCGACTTCAACGGCTGGGACAAGGGCGCGCATCCGCTGCGGATGCGCGGCAGCTCCGGCATCTGGGAAGGCTTCTTGCCTCCGGTCCACAAGGGCGCTGGCTACAAGTATCACGTAGCCTCGCGCTTCCTGGGATACAAAGCGGACAAGGCGGACCCCTACGCAGTACACAGCGAACAGCCTCCGAAAACCGCATCCCGAGTTTGGGATCTCGATTACGAATGGCACGACCAGGAATGGATGAGCAAGCGCCGCCAGCGCAACTCTTTGCATGCGCCACAGAGCATTTATGAAGTACACCTGGGCTCGTGGATGAGAGTTCCTGAGGAAGGTGACCGTCCGCTCACTTACCGCGAACTGGCGCCCCGCCTGGCAGACCACGTAAACCGCTTAGGATTCACGCACGTAGAGTTCCTGCCGGTGATGGAACATCCGTTCTATGGCTCCTGGGGCTACCAGACCACAGGATACTTCGCGCCCACTAGTCGCTATGGAACTCCGCAGGACTTTATGTTCCTGGTGGACTACCTCCACCAGCATGGAATTGGCGCGATTCTGGATTGGGTGCCGTCGCACTTCCCCACCGACGAGCACGGCCTGGGCTACTTCGATGGAACGCATCTTTACGAGCACTCCGATCCGCGCCAGGGTTTTCAT
>JBFXAV010000487.1:0-2988 GCA_050183935.1 Candidatus Korobacteraceae bacterium
CCCGCCCGCTGGAGTTCCCCATGTTGGCCAATGTGTCCTTGCGAGTAGCCCTGCTTGGGGTGTTGGTGTTGTCTTCCTGGGGTGCCCTTGAAAGTTGGTCAGCGGCTGTCCCTAAGCTCCCGGAATATACGGCGTATCAGTTCGACGTTGCCCGCAAGGCGGCGGCCGAGGGAAATCCCATGGCGCTCAATGTCGTGGGGATGGTCTTCAGCGGGAAGGCCATGGTGGCGGGAACGGTCGTTGCGCCGGATGATGCTCAGGCTCTAGCGGCATTCCGCAAGGCAGCGGAGAAGGGCTATGCTCCAGCACAGAATAACCTTGCAGTCTTCTATTACTCCGGGCGTGGCGTCCCTCGTAATTACGGCCAGGCACTACGCTGGTTCGAGCGTGCCGCCGAACAGGGACACGTGCGGGCGCAAGTCAGCCTCGCGGGAATGTACACCCAGGGGCAGGGCACTCCCCAGGACATGAAAAAAGCTGCCAAATGGTTCGAGGTTGCGGCCCGTAAAGGCGACGCGCAGGCGGCCAACAGTCTGGGATTTCTTTACGACCAGGGCGAGGGACGTCCCAGGGACATACAGCAGGCGATCAAGTGGTACCGGCGTTCGGCAGAGCTCGGCTATGCCGAAGCGCAGAATAATCTGGGACTGATCTATTTGAATGGCTTGAATGAAACCGCTGCCGCCAATCACTCCCAGGCAATGCAGTGGTTTCGCAAGGCGGCGGATCAGGGATTTGCCCCAGCGCAGGCGAACCTGGCTCAACTGTATGCCCATGGCCACTGTATGCCTGCAAACTACCTTGAAGCATATTTCTGGATGTCCCTGGCTCAAGCTCAGGGCGGCACGAGCAACAGAGACGAACAAATGCTCGCATATGCAAAACGGATCAGTGCCGAGGAACGGGATGCCGCCGCGCAGCGTGTCCGCGACTGGAAAAAATCACACGGATCGTAGTTACAGCTTTAGCACCGAAGACGCTCCTCGCGAAGACTTCCAAAACAAAAAGCCCGGTCATTGGCGACCGGGCTTCAACCCACGAAAAACGATTCAACTTCGAATTACTGCATGACTCCCGGCAGCGTCTTGACCAGATCGTTGTAGATCACCGCCACCGCGAACAGAATCAGCAGCACGAATGCTGCCTGGTAAATCTTTTCTTTCACCTTCAGGCTGATGTCGCGGCGGCGAATCCCTTCAATCGCCAGCAGCAGAATCACCCCACCATCGAGAATCGGGAACGGGAACAGGTTGAAGATTCCCAGGTTCAAGCTGATCACAGCCATCAGCGTCAGCAGCGGCAGCCAGCCATCCTGGCGGGCGGCCTGGCCGGAAACCTGGGCAATGCGAATCGGGCCTTCCACCTGCTTCATGGAAACCTGGCCCTTAAACATGCGCTTCACCAATTCAAGAATCAGGAGCGAGTTCTTCTTGTTATGCTCCACCGACTTTGCCAGCGCCTGCCCAAAGGGCAAGCTGGAGCCCACCTGTGTATCCGAGCGCGTGCCGAGCAGCACTCCCAGGCGGTAAACCAGATTGCCGCCATCGTCGGTGACAGTGCGGGGCGTGACCGTGACTTTCTGCTCCACGCCATTGCGCACCAGGTCCACTTCCACTGGCTTGCCTGCACTCTGTTGAACGTAGCGAACCACGGCAGACATGGAGCGCGTGGCCTGCCCATCAATGGCCACGATGACATCGCCCTTCTGAATACCTGCGAGGGCAGCGGGCAGATCTGGCTGGATTTCGGTGACTACATTCGGCTCGTCGGGCAACAGACCAGGGTTGCGGAACTCTTCGCCTTTGCCAAGCTCCGCCGGCGCAATGGTCTTCTGCATCACCTGGTTGTCGCGCTGGACTGCAACATCCAGTGGGTGCTCCGCGCCCAGAACCATGCGCGAGAGCAGATCCTCCCACGTGGGGTTCTGCACATCGTCCACACGGACAATCCTGTCCCCCGGCTGAATTCCCGCCTGTTCGGCTGGGGAGTTCTCAAGCACCCATCCCACCACGGCCGGGTTGTCGAGGTAAGCGGGCCGGTCGTAGCGAACCGTGTAAACGCCCGTCAGCAATACAACCGCCAGCAGGATGTTCATCGCCGGTCCCGCGGCAGCAATGATGAACCGCTGCCAGCGGGGATGCGAAGTGAACTCTCCGGGGTCGCCTGTCTTGGCGTCCATGGGGTTTTCCCCGGACATCTTGACGTATCCGCCCAGTGGAAGCAGGTTAATGCGGTACTCGGTTTCGCCGCGGCGGAAGCCAATCAGGCGTTTGCCAAACCCAATGGCAAACTGTTCCACCCGGACCTTGAAGTATTTGGCGGCGGCAAAGTGGCCGATCTCGTGGACCGTGATCATGACCCCGAGCACGACAATGACGGCGGCAAGGCTAGTTAAAATTTCGTACATATCAGTATGAATCGAATCGCTTGTTAGCTCACACGAACCGGCTGGGGAGCACGGGAGCTGCTGAGCAGGTCAATCAGCTCGCGTGCGGTCCGGCGCGCCTCGCCGTCAAGCAGAAATACCTCATCTATAGATTCCGGTTTTCGCTCCGCAGTTTCACTAAGTGTACCGGCGATTACCTGGGGGATGGCAGAGAAAGTAATGTTCCCTGCAAGGAAAGCACTTACGGCCAGCTCGTCGGCGGCATTCAGGGCAATGGTTTTACTGCCGCCGGCTTCGGCAGCGCCATAGGCCAGGCGCAGGCAAGGAAATTTCTCCATATCGGGAGGGCGGAAGTCCAGCCGGCGCAGCTCCAGCACAGGAAAGCGAAGGTCCGACGCAATGCGCTCCGGCCAGGTGAGCGCATACAAGATCGGCAGGCGCATGTCCGTAACCGAAAGCTGGGCAAGCAGGCTGCCGTCCACGAACTCCACCATGGAATGAATCTTGGACTGCGGGTGAATCACCACCTGCACCCGGCTGGGCGGAAGACGGAACAGCCGGCACGCCTCAATGACCTCAAATCCCTTGTTCATAAGGGTAGC
>JBFXAV010000488.1:0-2988 GCA_050183935.1 Candidatus Korobacteraceae bacterium
CATCAATGAGCACTTCAATCGTGCGCTGGGCACGCGCTGGCCTCCAGACTACGATGCAGTTCCGCTATGGCTCTGGCTGCTCTCGCACCTTGCATGGCTGTTCCCCTGGAGCGTGTTTGTCCCCTTTGCATTGCGGCAGTTTCCTTCTCCGCGTTCGTGGGGAAGGGAAATGTCTGCGGAAGCGCAGGCTCGCCTGCTGCTGTTCGTGTGGGCGGGAGTGATTCTGGGATTCTTCTCCGTGCTGGGCGGATCGCGCATGGAGTACTACAGCTTTGGCGCATGGCCAGGGATGGGCATACTGCTGGGGCTGGGACTGGCGCGCGCTGAAGATGCACACAGCCCATGGCTGCCCCGTTTGCAAGCAACCATGGCGGCAGTAGGACTTGCGCTTGCTGCGGTGCTTACGCTGCTGGTCTGGCAGTCGTATGGTGTCGAGTCCACAGGTGGCGACATTTCGCGCTTGCTGGAAACCCAGGACAACAGTTCGTACCGGCTTTCCATGGGGCATCTGTTCGACCTGACGCCCCGGGCCTTTGCCGATCTGCGTACTCCGGCGTCGCTGGCCGCAGTCATGTTTGCATTTGCTCCTCTGCTGGCGTGGGTACTGCGGCGACAGGAACGCCGCATGGCTTCCGTGCTGGCGATTGCCGTCGGGATGGCAGGGTTTTTTCTGGCGGCAAACCTGGCCTATGCTCGCTTTGAACCCCACATGTCTTCACGCCCGCTGGCCAGGGCGGTGTTGCCGCATCTGCGCGCGGGCGACCAACTTGCTATCTACGGGGAGTTTGACGCCGGATCGAGCATGGCGTTTTATCTGCATCGCAGAGCGTTCCTCTACAACGGTCGCTATAACAACCTGGAGTTTGGATCGCGCTATCCGGATGCTCCCAGGATTTTTCTCAACGATGCCGAGTTTCGTGCGCTATGGCTGGGTTCGCAGCGAATCTTCCTGTTCGTGCCGCAGAACAAGCGCGCGGAGGCGGAGGAACATCTGCGCAGGCTTCCCAAGTGGGCCGTGGTGGAAATGGGCGGGAAGATCGTTTACGTAAATCATCCGCTTGAGGCTGGACAGCGGGCGTCAGCGCAAGCGTTCCAAAAGAAAAATTAAGCCGGGTGATGTACTTACCGCGCCCCTACTGCGACCGCCTGTTCCTTGTACCAGGCGGCAGTCTTTTCCAGCCCATCTTCAAAATTGGTAAGCGGACGATAGCCGAGATGCTTCTGTGCCAGGGAAATATCGGCCAGTGAATGCTTGACGTCGCCGGTGCGGGCCGGACCGTACGCTGGGGGCTTGGCAAATCCTGTGAGTTCCTGAAGCACAGCGTAAGTGTGGTTCAGCGTGACCCGTTTTCCCGTGGCGCAGTTGAACGCCTTTCCAGCAGCTTCAGCCGGCGCAGTGCAGGCTAGGAGATTGGCTGAGACTACGTTGTCGATATAAGTGAAGTCGCGGCTCTGTTCACCATCGCCAAGGATGGTGGGCTGCTCTCCGCGCAACATGCGGCTGATAAAGATGGCCAGCACGCCGGAGTACATTGAGGCCGGATCCTGATAAGGACCAAATACATTGAAGTAGCGCAGCGAGACAGTCTCCAGACCATAGGTCCGGTAAAAGGCTCCCATGTAGTGCTCGCCCGCGAGCTTGGAGACGGCATACGGCGAGATCGGTTCCGGGACCATCCCCTCGTGCTTGGGCAGGGAAGGCGCGTCGCCATAGAGGGAAGAAGACGAGGCATAGACCACGCGCTTCACTTTGGCGTCACGGGCCGCTACCAGCACGCTGAGCGTGCCATCCACATTGGCAACATTGGCGCCGATAGGATCGGCGACCGAGCGCGGTACAGAGGCAATGGCGCCCTGGTGCAAAACGTAGTCCACGCCACGGCAGGCATCGGCCATCGCGGCAGCATCGTTGATGTCGGCTTCGCGGAAATCAATCTTGCCACGGATTGCTGCGATGTTCTCCGGTTTGCCGGTGCTGAAGTTGTCCACGCCACGTACTTGCTCGCCGCGCGACACCAGGGCCCGAGCCAGCGAGGATCCGATGAAGCCTGCAATTCCCGTAATCAGGTAAAGAGCCATGTTCCGTTCCTCGGCAGAGCTAGCAGCGCACGATATTGGGGGCGTCGATGCCACCGGTGGCGTTGCGTGTGTCCACCACCAGCTGCGACTCGGCAACAATCCGCCGAAAGTCGTAATCCGAGTGATCGGTGATGATGAGCACGCAGTCGTATTGGCCAAGGTTGTCGAGAGGGACGCACCGCATCTGCAGATCGTAGTGACGGCCCTTGCCCACGGAAGGAAAGTAGGGATCGTTGTAGTTGACGATGGCCCCAGCGTTTTTCAGCAGCTCGATAATCGTCAGCGCAGGTGATTCGCGAAGATCATCGATGTCCTTCTTGTAGGCAACGCCCAGTACGAGCACGTTGGAGCCGTTGATAGCCTTGCGATGACCATTCAATGCCTCACCGACCGATTGCACGACCTGGTACGGCATCTGTGTGTTGATCTCGCCGGCTAGCTCGATGAAGCGAGTCTGAAAATCGAATTCCTTGGCCTTCCATGAAAGGTAAAAGGGATCCACCGGGATGCAGTGACCACCGAGACCTGGGCCGGGATAAAACGCCTGGAAGCCGAACGGCTGGGTTTTGGCGGCGGCGATGACTTCCCAGATGTTAATTCCCATCCGCAGGCAGAGCAGTTTGAGCTCATTCACCAGCGCGATGTTGACGCAACGGTAGATGTTCTCCAACAGCTTGGCCATCTCGGCGACGGCCGGGCTGGAAACCGGAACAGTACGGCGGAAAATGGTGCCGTAGACAGCGCACGCCAGCTTGGTAGCGGTGGGGTCCAGGCCTCCGACTACCTTGGGAATGTCATGGCGAGCAACTTCGGTATTGCCCGGGTCTTCGCGCTCAGGAGAGAACGCAACGTAGAATATGCCGTCGGTAACGCCTTCGCGTGCCGCGCGCAATCCCAGGCGAGGATTCT
>JBFXAV010000489.1:0-2982 GCA_050183935.1 Candidatus Korobacteraceae bacterium
TTGGAGAAGTGCCAGCAAGCTGGCCGCAAGTGGTGTTAAGCGCGCACTAATTTCACGCAGTCTCTTCTGGTCGCCTGGGGTAGTGGTAACGTCGTCCACGAAGGAAGTGTCGCCCTAAAATGCCGAACAACGCAATGCGCCGCTTGTTTTACTTGGGAAATCTTTCGTTGTCAGAAATCTGACAGAAAAATTGACGCTCTGCCGGAGTGCTGCCCGCATACTCCCAGCTCGAAGGGAGACAACAATGCATTTGAACAATCGGCTCGGCCTCATCCTCGGTCTGCTCGCCGCTGGCGCAGTCCTGTTCGCATTAACGCCCACAGCAGAAACATCTCCAGCAAGTTCCAAGGTGGAAATCTGCCACAAGACGGGCAACGGCGAATACAACTTAATCGGGGTGAATGAAAATTCCGTAGAAGCTCACCGACAGCATGGGGATGGTCTTCAGGGCGAGGAAGTGCCTGGCTACCCGACAAAAGCCTTCGCTGACGATTGCGGACTGCAAGACACAGTACTGCTTCCACCGACAATCCAGTCACTAGGTTGCGGTCCACTCAGCGTTCCGGCCGGAACACCTTTCAAGTGTTCACCGCTGTTAGGCGGCGGACCAGCAACGACATATTATTGGACCTCTACAGACGGGACGGCCTGTGGAACACAGACTGGTCTGTGCTATTGGACTATTCCGTATGAAGCATCCAGTCCTTCACCATATTTCGCTTGGATGCGTGAATCCTCAGTCACCCTCAGCCTGACGGCATGCAACTCAAGTGGTTGCGCCTCTGCTGTCCAGCTGGTCGAGGTGACGGACGCTTCTCAGTGCATCCCGCCTAAGGTAACAACGCTGTCTGGAATCGCGGCCGGCACCGCCAAAGTGGCGCTGAGCTGGAGTGAAACGAGTGATTGCACACAAGGCTATCTCGTCTACTTCAGTGACTCCACGGACGTTTACGCCATTTTGAGTGCGGAGCCCTCCACGCTCTATAACCCGAGCACTGAGAGTGGTGTCTACAATTCGGGGAATAATACGTCGTTCGTGGTCTCTGACCTCCAGCCAAACAAGAGCTACAACTTCTGGGTATTCAGCTACGGTACCGGCGACGGTCAGAATTGGACCATTCCGGCTTCAATCTCGGTAGTAGCAGGCCAGTAACGACGTTCTCTTGATCGAACTCGTGCTTTGCTGCACGGGCTGGGAAGCGGGCACTCAGTGAACTCGCTTCCCAGCTCCTTTCCTGCAGTTTGAGTGACGCAGTCTCATGGTCCGTCGAACTCAAAGCACACTTACCGGTGATGGGCGCCAGATGAACACTATGACCCGATCGTGTCCGGTAATGCAGAGGTGCACACTTTAAGTGTGCGGCCCCTCATCGGCCTTAGAGGCTGATCTTCGGGTGCGAGTTGTTTGGCCGAAAGGCACTCGCAGGGGATGAAAGTTCGTGCCCGACGCTGTATCCTGCTGCCGAACAGTAAGCCAAGTACACACGCGGAGGAGTGCGTCGAATGTCCGATACGCCGTCCGAGCTGTCTGCCTGTGACGAGGGGCTACCTCTGCTTGGGGTCACGAGAGAATTCGATTTCGGGCAATTCATCGAACTCTATGACTCCTCTCCCATAGATCCTCAGAAACCTGCGGAATATGAGCTTGCACGCATAGTCATCAAGCCCACATCTACGCTTGCAGCGGATCGGGACGCAGTCTCGAGTAGTCAGTCTCTCATCTCCTCTCCTTTCGATCAGCCAGAGCTTGTAGCCAGCGTCGGGGAAGCAGAAGTTCACCTGTTTAGTCTGACCGAGCAGGGACCAGGGGCAAAAGCTGCAGTCGTGGACGTCAGGGTCGAAAATGGTTCGCTGTTCCTCGAAAGTGGTGGTATCACATACCAAGGCAGGAGATACAAATTTCCCCTTGATGCTTCAACTCGAGAAGCACTGAGTAAAGGCTTCTCAGTTACAGCGTTTGCCAGCGCGTCGGAAGGAGACGTGGATTTAGGCCCCCGGCCAGTACGTGTGACCTTGGTACCAGAAGATGTTGCCATCGACGCCGAAGATCTTCCGAGAATCTTAGCTGGTGGCCGCGTTCCGAGTTCCTTAGGTGAAATTAAGCCCTTCCTCGATAGCGGGGGAATTCGCGCACTCCTTGCAGGAAAGGCCGTAGTGACCCACGGCACGACATCCGAAGGCCGCGTAGTGCCCCTTCACCTCGAGCCGGCGATGGTAAGGAGCGCGCTTCTTTCTGACAGGTTCGACATCTTCGACCTTGCTGAATTTCTATCTTCCCCAACAGTATTGGGTGCGCAGGGTGAGGAAGTACCCTTGGACCTCGAACCAGGTCATATCCGCCAGTTGATCGATCTGGGTCGCACAGAAGTTCATCTCGACGATGTTGACGTCCAGTTGGATCTCGTGACTGATCCGAATAGGCAGGACTTAAAAGAGTATGAAGAATTCGTTCGAGGTGGCGCTTGGTGGCCTCAGCGACGCACCCGCTCCGTCAAATCCCGTTCGCTCAGCTGGCAAGAGATCGAAAACCTCGTAATAAAGCACCCATTCGAGAAGTACTTTGCCAACCCATCTTCCTCAAACAACGGTCTGCGTGTCCTACCGGGCGCCTCATTGGTTGATGGTCCCTCCACACAGCAGCTGAATTCTTTGATCTCGCGCGTGCAACCACGACTGCCTACAGGCTCAGGTTTGCCCGTAGCTGTCTTTGTACCCTGGAAGCAAACCTGGGAGTTGAAAGGCTTCAGCCGCGGCAATCTCCTGCAATCGATCGCCTTAGCACCACAAGAAGAGCTAACACTTCAAGTCTTCAGCTGGGAACGTCGAGAGCGTTCACTGGAGCAATCCTCCGAAACCGATGTTGAGCAGTCGACTGACATCTCCAATTCTACTCGCGACACAGAAGATGTCTTCAAGGAAATGATAGCCAAGCGGGATTTTTCTTGGCAGTTGTCTGGCTCCCTGGACGCATCTTATTCCAAT
>JBFXAV010000490.1:0-2977 GCA_050183935.1 Candidatus Korobacteraceae bacterium
GACGAAGTGATCCGCAAGCGCATGTTTCCCATCTCGCAGGCCGCGGAAATGGCGGTGAAAGGTTTGCTGCAGGACGCCAAAACCATCTCCGGCGTGCTGTGGCTGGAGCGAGCGTGGAAGCAGGGTTCCCTCCCCTCCGGCCAAGCGAGCGTTCGTTCAAGGGCCAATGGTGGCCGGACGCGGCTCCGCCGAAGGTGAGCCAGGAACGGTTGAAGGCAGATATTGGTTCAGGGTTTTAAGAGCGGTAGTTACCTCTAACGCCAGCTTTACTTCAGTAATCATGGCGATCATTAAATGTTACCAACTTGACAATATCCACCGGCTGCGGCCACAATAAGAAAAATCGGTCAAACAGGTCTCCTCTCACCCAAAGTGGTCCAGGCAGTTTGCACGGTTGCGTGCCATAGGCTTGGCTTCTCTTCTGAACCTGCTTGATCGGTGGTCATTATCGCGTTGTACGGGAAAGCCCGGCACGTAGCACGGAGGAAGAGTAAGTGTCTCGTATTAAAGGTATCGTCAAATGGTTCAACAATGCCAAAGGGTTTGGATTTATCGGACGGGATGATGGCCCTGACGTTTTTGTGCACTACAGCGCAATCACGTCGGAAGGGTACAAGAGCCTGCAAGAAGGCGATTCCGTCGAGTTCGAAATTGTGCAGGGCCAGAAAGGCCCGCAGGCGGGTAACGTGACCAAGCTGAGCGCAACCGCCTGAGCGCGAAAAACGGAATCTTGTTTCTCCAACCCAGCCCCTGTGGCTGGGTTTTTCTTTGGCTGCTGCTGCCGTAGCTTCAGCGGTTCGGCTGTCGTCTTACTCTGCTGGTAGAACTCTGCTGCTAGAATTTTCGGCACGTACTCACCTGAACTCCGAGGAACTTTGGATACCCGAATTTTCGACAACAAGGCGCTTGCCTCCATTCTTTACGAAACCGCCGATCTCATGGAGGTCGATGGACAGGACGGGTTTCGTGTCCGCTCCTACCGGCGCGCCGCCGAGGCGCTGGAGGCACTGCCGCAGCCGGTTTCCGAACTGATCGCGGAACCGAAGAAGCTGCTGGAAGTCCCCGGCATCGGCAAAGCCATGTCGGGGCACCTTCAGGAGATATTCCGTGAAGGTAAGATGCGCCTGCACAGCGAGCTGCTGGAGAAATACCGTCCGACGATGCTCGAACTGCTGAAGATCCAGGGGCTCGGTCCCAAGACGATTGCCGCGCTCTGGAGCGCCTATCAGGTCTCCGACGTCGAAGGACTGGAAAAGCTGGCACGCGAGGGCAAACTGCGCGAGCTGCCGCGCATGGGAGAGAAGCAGGAGCAAAAACTTCTCAAAGCCATTGAGGATTATCGGCGCATCTCCGGGCGCTTCCTGATCGATCAGGCAGAGGCCATCGCCGAAAAGCTGATTCAACATCTCGCCGGACTTCCCGGCGTGGACAAAGTCACTCCGGCAGGGTCGCTGCGGCGGGGCCGGGAAACCGTGGGCGACCTCGACATTCTGGTCACCGGCTCCTGCTGCAATCATGATGATCAGCGCAGGACTGTGCTCGAACGAATTGTTTCCCTGCCGGGAATCTCCACCGTGCTGGCGCAGGGAGAAAACAAGGTCAGCTTTCGCATGAGGAGCGGCATGCAGGTGGACGTACGCGTGCTTCCGCCGGAATCGTTCGGCGCGGCATTGCAGTACTTCACCGGCTCCAAGTCCCATAACGTTGCTCTGCGGCAACGTGCGCTTAAAATGGGGTTCACCCTGAGTGAATACTCGCTAGCCCGCGTGGAGGATGGCCAGCCAGTGGCCGGAGCGACGGAAGAAGAAATTTATCGCGCGCTGAACCTCGACTACATTCCTCCCGAGTTGCGCGAAAACCAGGGAGAACTGGAGGCGGCGGAAAAGCATTCTCTTCCCCGTCTGATTTCCCTTGAGGACATTCAAGGCGATGTCCACATGCACACTACGGAAACCGATGGACGCTGTTCGATTGAAGAAATGGCTGAAGCCGCGCGTGCACGCGGCTACAAGTACATGGCCATCACCGATCACTCCAAGAACCTGGCCTTCGCCAATGGCCTGGACGATGCACGCGCGGTGGAACACATTCGCCGCATCCGCGAAGCCGATGCGCGGACTGAGGGGATTCGCATTTTTGCCGGAATCGAGGTAGATATTCTTGCGGACGGCACGCTCGACCTCTCTGACTCCGTGCTCGCGGAGATGGATTTGGTGATCGCCAGCGTTCACTCGCACTTCAATCAGGAGCCGCAGCAGATGACCGAACGCTTGCTCCGGGTGATCGGGAATTCGCATGTTTCCATCATCGGTCATCCCACCGGTAGGATACTGTTGCGTCGCGATGCTTATCCTTACGACATGGACGCCGTGCTCGCCGCCGCGGCGCGTAGACGTGTCGCCATGGAACTCAACGCCTATCCCGACCGCTTGGATTTGTCAGATTTCCACCTGCACATGGCAAAGGAACGCGGCGTGAGGATAGTGATTAACACCGACGCGCATCACACCTCGCACATGGAAAAAATGAAGTACGGCATTATGCAAGCGCGGAGGGCATGGCTCACGCCGGAGAACGTGCTGAACACTTTGCCGGTGGAGGAATTTGCGAGGGCGATGAAGAAGGAGGGATAGTATTAGAGCTCCCGCCGTCTCATTCGCAGGAAGTAGGGCACGGAGATTCCTCGCTCAACAACCGTAAAAAATCCATACCTGTTTCGTGAAATTCTCAAATGTGAATACAAAAACTTTAGCGTGGTTTAATTGTTACTCTCGATTCTGATGGAGCAAGACCTTCGAGATCCACAAGATAATTGCGGGGTATAGCCTTGCCTTGGTACTTGGGGACTATGAGGCTTCCTGCATACGGCCCAGTTGTGACTTCAGAAAACCACCCTCCGACACCCCATTCGATGTAGAGAATATAGGTTTTTTTCTTCTCGCAGTTTGTGCAATCAACTGTTGCCGACCCCGCTAGA
>JBFXAV010000491.1:0-2972 GCA_050183935.1 Candidatus Korobacteraceae bacterium
GAAAGGGAAGGTGCAATGAGAACGCGGGTCGTGCCGGCCCTCATGCTTATCAGCGTACTCTGCGGCTGTGGCTACCGCACTGCCGGGAGGGCTGATCGCCTGCCTCCGGATGTTCGTACGATCGCAGTACCTGCCTTCGACAACCGTACGCAGACTTATCGCGTGGAGCAGGTACTTACCGCCGCAGTGGTGCAGGAGTTCAACACGCGCACGCGGTATCGCATCAGCAGCAACGCTGAATCCAATGCCGACGCAGTTTTGCGTGGGGCGGTGCTGCTTACGGAATTTTCTCCCGTCACTTACGATTCGGTGACCGGACGTGCCTCCAGCGCACTGGTGACCGTGACCGTTCAGGTCTCGCTGGTCGACCGTAACAATCAGGTACTTTGGGAGAATCCCAGCTATACCTTTCGCGAGCAGTATCAGGTGAGCCGCGAGCTTTCCAGCTTCTTCGAGGAAGACCAGCCCGCCGTGGACCGCCTGGCGCGCGACTTTGCCCGCACTCTGGTCAGCAATATCGTGGAGGCCTACTAGTGCGAGCCTTCGCTCCCGCGGAACGCTTCGTCAGCGAGGTAGAGCAGCGCAAGCTGCGCCCTGTCTATGTATTGGTTGGGGATGAAGCGTTCTTCCGCAAGCGCTGCCGCGACGCCATCATCCAGCACCTGATTGCCCCGGACCTGCGCGACTTCAGCCTTTACGAGTTTGAGCTGGCGGAGACTCCGCTGGTAGAGATTCTCAACCGCGCGCGCACTCCTTCGCTGATGGCGCCCTTCCAGGTGTTCTTTATTCGTGGAGTCAAGGCGCTCTATGGCCGGGGCTCGCACGACGACGAGTTTGCAGCGATTGAAGAGTACGTTGGCAATCCCAATCCGGATGCGCTGCTGGTGTTTCTTGCCGATCACATCAGCATCCCCGCCGATGCGCGCCGCATGGAGATGCAGGACCGCGACCGCTATGAACGCCTGCGCGATACCCTGGGTCAGTTCTGCGGCATTGTGGAGCTGGCGCGGGTAGAAGAGAGCGAAGCCGTCCGCTGGGTCACGGATGCGGGAGCGGCGGAAGGCGTGAAGGTGGAAGCCGATGCTGCGCGCGAACTGGTGGATGCGCTTGGCGGCGACATGATGCTGCTGGCCAATGAATTGGAAAAGCTCACGCTTTACGTGGGCGAGAAGAAGCGCATTACCCTCGGCGACGTGGAAACCATGGTGCTCGCCGCCAAGCAGCGTTCGCTCTACGATCTGACGGATGCAATCTCCGCCCGCGACCGTGCCCGTGCACTTGAGGTGCTGGATGCGATTCTTTCCACAGGAGATGGGGAAGAGGCGGCCATCGGCCACCTCTACATGCTGGCGAAGACCTATCGCCAGCTGCTGGTAATCTTTGAGAAGCGGGTGCGCGACCAGCGGGCTCTTTGGCAGGTACTGTGGCAGGGTTTCCGCATTCCTCCGTTTGCCGCGGAGGACATTCTGCGGCAGGCCCGCCGCTTCAAGTCGCGCAGGGAGCTTACCCGTGGGTTGCGGCTCATTGCGCGCGCCGACCTGGAACTGCGCTCCAATCCTGCCAGCAAGCGCCTGGTGCTGGAACGCCTGGTGCTGGATCTGGCTTCCGAGCCCAAGAAGGAAGTTGCGATTTCCAGCTTCAGCTTTGAATGGTAAGGCGCAGCCTATTTCGCGGTTTCAGTGCGAGCACTTGTGTTTTGCATCTGTACCCACACCGCGCCCTTATCTGCTGACTCCACCACCGCATAGATAAATAGCATTCCGCGAACTCCGTCGTACACGGTGGGGAATGCATACTCCGCCGTGGTCATTGGCTTGCCGTCGATGTGGCGGCGGATGGCCTCTACTGCGCCGACGTAGATGTTGGCGAAGGCTTCCAGGTAGCCCTCGGGATGTCCCCAGGGCGTGCGGCTGATCGCCATCACTTCAGGGCTGAGATATTCCGAGCGTCCCCGCGAAAGAGTCTCCCGCGGCTTGCCGTGCCGCCAGACGTGCAGGTAGTTGGGATCTTCCTGCGCCCACAGAATACTTCCTTTGGAGCCATACACGCGCAAACGTAGGCCGTTCTCCTGGCCGGTAGCTACCTGGCTGACGGTGAACAGTCCCTTGCCTCCGCCTTGCAGGCGCAGTAGGGCGTTGCAATCGTCGTCGAGCTTGCGTCCGGGAACAAAGATGGTCTTGTCCGCGCAGATCTCGACTACCGGATCGTTAGTGACGTACTCGGCAAGATTAATGGCATGCGTGCCAATATCCCCGATGGCGCCGCCGATGCCCGACTCGGCGGGATTGGTGCGCCATGCGGCCTGCTTGGAACCGCGCACTTCTTCGGCGTCCATGAGCCAGTCTTGCAGGTACTCCACAATAACCTTGCGAACCGTGCCCATCTCGCCCGACTGGAACAATTGCCTTGCATGCCGCACCATGGGGTAGCCGGTGTAGTTGTGGGTGAGGGCAAATACCAGGCCGGTACGCTCTACGATGCGCTCCAGTTCCTCTGCTTCCTCGATCGTGAACGCCAGCGGCTTGTCGCAGATGACGTGAATACCGGCTTCCAGAAACGCTTTTGCCGGACCGAAGTGCGCGTTGTTCGGAGTGACGATGCTTACGAAGTCAATGCGCTTGTCCGGCGGCAGCTTTGTTTCCGAAGCGGCCATTGCTTCATAGCTGGAATAGATTCTTGCCGGATCGAGATAGAGCTGCGCTCCCGTAGCGCGGGAGTTTTGCGGGTCGCGCGAAAATACTCCGGCTGCCAGTTCTACTTGTCCGTCAAGCGCGGCAACCAGGCGGTGTACGGCCCCAATGAAGGCGCCTTGCCCGCCGCCCACCATTCCCATGCGGAGTTTGCGTTTCCAGGAGTTCATAGAGATCACGGAATAGAAATCGCGAAATGCAACAGGGCGCTGAAAGCCTTCAAATATACCGAAGGTCGTACCTTGGGCGGGCGTTGGTCCAAAGGAAAACGGCAGGCACATA
>JBFXAV010000492.1:0-2961 GCA_050183935.1 Candidatus Korobacteraceae bacterium
GAGCGCTAGAAACGGGACCTGGCGAGGCTCGATGCCTGCGAAGTGCTGGAATCGCCTCTGACGGACGCGGTGGACTATCCGCGGGCAGTGGCTCTCGCGCATGTGGCGGAGGTGCTGGATGAGCTTCTTCCGGACCACGAGGCGAACGACGCGGTCTTCCGGCTGGCAATGGCGGTGCTTCTGGCCCTGCGAAACACTGCAACTCCCGTGGGACGCAGTGAAATCAGGCAGGAGGCCCAGGCTTCCATCTGGCTGCCGCTGACGTACTTCGATCTGTGGATGCTGCGGCTGGTGGGCTTTCTGCCGGAGCTTTCCGCGTGCATCACCTGTGGCACGGCGCTGAATGGCGGGCGAGTCTTTTTTCATGCGATGGCCGATGGGCTGATGTGTCAGGAACACAAACGGCTGGCCTCGTCGGAAATTTCTCCGGAGTCGCGGACCACGGCAGCGCAGATGTTTCGCGCTCCGCTGGAGAGCCTGGAAGGAAGTCCCTGGCCGCGCGAGCGGGCCGCTGACCTTCGCCGGTTCCTGATACAAACCATGGAACGGCATCTGGAGCGCAAACTCGCGACGGTGGTGATGATGGAGAAGCTGTGAGTCGCGAGGAGTCGTCCGTTCGTGTGACAGCAAGCAACTTCGGTGAATTGGTGGTGCAGCGGTTTCCTCAACTCCGAGGGCGCATCGAAGAAGACCCGGAACTTTTTCATCTTCAAGTTACTGCGCTCGAGACTTTCGCAGAAAGAGCTGCCCGCCAGAGCACAAGCCGTACCCTCAAGAGGTGCATACGATTTGTGCATGAGGTCTGGGAAAATTGTGACGATGAAATGAGCAATGCAATATTAGTTTCATTTCTTGAACACATTGATCCTGAAACCGTCGTTGGCAAGCGAATTTACGACGCCTTGACTCCGGAGCTCAAGCAAGGCTGGCATGACATCAACTCCTACATGGAGCAGTTGCTCGGAAAGGATTGGCGTTCACGATAGGACTTTGCGCTGAGCAAATACCCCCATGAACAATGCTGCTTCTGCGTCGCTCACATTTCAGGAACTTATTCTCCGCCTGCAAAACTTCTGGGTGGGGCGCGGATGTGTGTTACAGCAGCCTCATGATGTAGAAGTGGGCGCTGGAACCATGGCTCCTGAGACCTTTCTTCGGGTGCTGGGACCGAAGCCCTACAAGGTGGCGTATGTGCAGCCGTCGCGGCGTCCGGCGGACGGGCGCTACGGCGAGAATCCGAACCGGCTCTATAAGCACAGCCAGTTGCAGGTGATTCTCAAACCTCCGCCGGAGAACGTGCAGGAGCTTTACCTGGAGTCGCTGGCTGCGATTGGCATTGACCTGCGGCAGCACGACATCAAGTTTGAAGAGGACAACTGGGAGTCGCCCACGCTCGGCGCATGGGGTATTGGCTGGCAGGTGATGCTCGACGGGCTGGAGATTACGCAGTTCACCTACTTCCAGCAGTGTGGCGGCGTGGACCTGGATCCCATCTGTGCTGAACTGACGTATGGCCTAGAACGCATCGCAGCGTTTCTTCAGGATGTGGATTCCATCTATGACATCGTATGGTCCCGCGAACCGGAAACTGGAGCAGTGATGACCTATGGTGATGTGCGCCTTGCGGATGAGTTGCAGTTTTCTGTCTATAACTTTGAGGAAGCCAACGTCGAATACCTGTGGAAGCACATGGAGCTGTATGAAGCCGAGTGTCAGGCGCTACTGAACCGGTTTACCGCACTTCAAAAGACGAAGGTGGAGCACGGCTTTATCCGTGCCGAAAACAGTGCCCCCGACGAAAGGGCTTTAGCCCCTGAGGTGAGCCGTTTTCCACTTCTCCCGGCATTCGATCTTTGCCTGAAGTGTTCACACCTGTTCAACCTGCTGGATGCTCGCGGAGCGATCTCGGTCACCGAACGTGTCGGGGTGATCGCCCGTATTCGCAATTTGGCTGTGGGAGTTGCCAAGGCATGGACCGTGCAGCAACAAAGCGCAGACCATCCGGAAGCGGAGCTTGTTCAGAACGCCTGAATTCCCATGTTCTCTTTGATTCGGACTGTCCCGGAAAGTACTACAAACCGTCCTGCTGCTTTTGTGCGAAGATAAATCGTTTGTTCCCATGCCTGACTTTTTGCTTGAAATTGGCTGTGAAGAGATTCCTGCGCGGATGATCGACGGCGCGCGCCAGGAGTTGCAGCGCCGTGTCTCAGATCTGCTCCAGCGCGAGGGGTTACTTTCCCCAGATAACCTTCGCGTAGCGACGGACGCCTCGTCCACCGTGCCAGCAGCAGTGCAGTCCTTCTCCACGCCGCGCCGGCTCGCGGTACTGGCTCACGGGATCGCCAGGGCGCAAGCCGATACCGAAGAGCAGGTCACTGGCCCTGCCGTCAAAGCCGCATTCAAGGATGGACAGCCCACGGTCGCGGCCCAGAAGTTCGCCGAAAAGGTAGGGTTGCCGCTGGACCAGATCGAGCGCGTTACCACTCCCAAAGGCGAATATCTCTCGGCACGCGTAAAAAAGCATGGCCGGACGGCGACAGAGATTCTGAGCGAGGCATTGCCCAAGGAAATGACCGGTCTTTACTGGGCAAAGAGCATGTACTGGCGTCCGGGCCGTACCAGTGTGCGCTTTGTGCGTCCGGTGCGTTGGATAGCTGCCATGCTCGATGGAGAACCCGTGCCGGTGTCCCTGTTTGGGATTGAGGCTGCTCGCGAGTCCCGTGGCCATCGCACGCTGGGCAAGACGGTTTCCTTCTCCAGCCCTGCCATGTATGCAGAAACGCTGAAGCAGGCGGCCGTGCTCGCCAGTCCGCAGGAGCGGGAGCATGTCATCCGCAAGGCTCTGGATGCCGTCACACGCACCATACCCGGAGCCCGCTGGCGCGAGGATGATCCCCTGCTCAACAAGGTGGTGAACCTCACCGAGTGGCCTTCGATAATCCTTGGGAGCTTTGATCCTGA
>JBFXAV010000493.1:0-2956 GCA_050183935.1 Candidatus Korobacteraceae bacterium
AATCGCGAACGATGAGGAAAGTCGCCAGGGTCTCGGCGGTGCTGCCGGACTTGGCCACCACTACTACCGCGGTGCGCTTCGGATTCAGTGTCGCCAAAGCCGCGGCCACCGGGCCGGGGTCCACATTGTCGAGCACCACCAGCCGCGGGGCCGCATTGCGTTTGCCTCCGCGCATCTGAACCGGGTGCGGGCCACGAATGGCAATGTCGAGCGCGTAGGCGCCTAGCGCGGAGCCTCCAATGCCCAGCAGGAGAACATCGTCAATGCCGGGGCGCAGATCTTCGGCAAAGGAAGTGATGGCGGCTGCGGTCTTCCTGTCGTCTGGGAGGGTCGGAAATCCAATTTCTCCGGAGTCCACCCGCTGCCGAAAGCTGTCCACGACTTCCGCGCCGGTTTTCGCGTTCAGCCAGCTCGGGTCCAACCCTTCGTTGCCCACGCGAAATTGCAGCGCGTTGTCGTAATCAAACCTGATCTTCAGTGCCATAAATATTCCTAGAAGGCGCAAGCAGCCAGCGCCGAGACGAGGATGAAGTTCTTCAGCAAAATTGCCAGCAGTTCACGGATCACGAACAGCATACCGCAACAAAACGGAAAGCGAGCAACCTGTGAAGAGCTAGAAAAAGAAGCTAACTAGTGCCTGAGATAGGTATGGCTGAGGCGATCATGCCAGCAGAGCCCGTCTTCATCGAAGAGCGCCCAGGCTAGACCCATGCCCAGAGGAAGGCAGGAGATCAACATTCCCAACGAGCGCGAGCGGCGCATGGCACGCGGAACTGTTGCGCCGTCGAGGGAGACAAGGTGCAACCCGGATACCCGCATCCCGGGAGTGCTTCCCGTATAGACCAATGCAAGATATTCAAAGGCAATCCAAAAGAAGGTGAACGCCCCTATTCCCATGGGAATACTCAAACCGGTTGCGGGAACCTGCACAGACCAGCGATTCAGCAATCCAAGGAACAGCACGAACCCGGCAAGCACAATCATGGCATCGATCACGGCGGCACAGGCACGCCTTACCGGAGAAGCGACGGGCAACGGAAGCTCAAATTCGCCTGCTGTATCCTCCGCACGGTTGCGCAGCGGCGCAAGCCCGATGTCGACCATTGCTGCCGTCGGAAGGTGCATCTCCTCGGGCACGTCGAGGATGCGAGGCTTGTGCTGAACCGGCTCGGCGAGTTCCTCGCAAAATACAGGGTTGAGAGCAGAGCGCGGAAACTGGAGGATTTTCTCTTCTGGTAGCGCAGGAGTACGCTCCCCTGGCATCGCTTTGACGAGTTCTGGGGAACTGGCTTCGATGGAATGCGGCGACTCCAACCAGACGGAGTCCAGTTGGGCAGCGTCTTCAAACTGCGGATCTTCAGCTACCTCAATGTTCGACGGATCGGGAGGAAGATTCCGCATGGCGGCGGGAACT
The DNA here is from genome assembly GCA_050183935.1 of Candidatus Korobacteraceae bacterium. Lineage (GTDB taxonomy): Bacteria > Acidobacteriota > Terriglobia > Terriglobales > Acidobacteriaceae > DASZRZ01. Next base: position 1,415 of record JBFXAV010000493.1, read on the forward strand.
CTTCGATGTCCGGGAGTTGCTGCGCGGGGTTCCGGCTTTGGAGCCACTACGCGGCCAAAGTCGAGCGGCATAGCGCGTTCTGGCGGCGTTCCTGATTTATCAGAGGATTTTCCCAACTCCGAACGCTTCTTCCGGACGCGATAGCTGCTTAACCGCGACGCCACCTCCTGCCGCCATGCCGGGTCTTCGCCCGCAGCAAAGGAGAACTGTTCCGCTGCCGCCATCGGGCCGGAAGAAGACGCCGAATTGTCAAAGTTTTCAGGCATCGCGCCAACCGTGGAAGGCTACGGTAAGCTCATGGGAATGTCATGTGCAGCGTATCGGTCTCCATCCACGGTCCAGTTTTGCTTCCGTGCGCCGCACCGTGCTACTGTTCGGGAAAACCGATGACTTGCCGCTCTCGATTCCTTATCACGGTGAAATCGGTTTGTCATCTGTTGGCGTTCCTCGTCCTAGTAACCACCGGGTTGCATGCCCAGGCGGCAGCTCCCAGCCAAGTGTCTCCGCCTCACGCGCACAACTCCGATGCTAAGGCGCAGGTCCAGCCAGCAGCTTCTGTGCCGCAAACCTTGTCACCAGTGCCTGCTCCCTACCCGGGTAGCGCTCCCGGTCAGGAAGATGGAGCCACCATTACCGCCCGTCAGCAGGAAAAAAATGGTGACCTGTACACCTTGCGCGGCGACGTGGAGATTCACTACCGGGACCTGGTGTTACGAGCGGAGGAAATCACCTACGATGCCGCCACGGGTCAGGCCAATGCCACAGGCCGGGTGATTCTCGAGGGTGGAACTCACGATATTCACCTAGAAGCGAGCCGCGCGACCTACAACTTCCAGACTCAAAGCGGAGAGTTTCACGACGTATACGGCACCACGGGGGTGCAGTTCAAAGAACGCGAAGCACAGATCAGCTCTGCGCACTTGTTCTATTTTCAGGGACGCCGGGCTGAGAAGATTGGTCCTGATCGCATCATTGTCCACCACGGACGGGTCACGTCCTGCGAAATGCCGGGCGAGAAGTGGGCGTTCACTGTCTCCAAGGCCAGCGTGGAACTTGGCGAGGACGCTCGGCTGTATCACAGCACGTTTCGCGTATTTGGCGTGCCGATCTTTTATCTGCCGTACGTGCAGCACTCGACCACCTCTACTGGCCGGCAGAGTGGCTTCCTGATCCCGACGGTGGGCCAGTCATCACGGCGGGGCACGGTTCTGGGGCAATCCTTCTACTGGGCCATGAACCGCAGTATGGATACAACCATCGGAGCGGAGTACATGTCGCGACGCGGATGGGCGGAAACGGTGCAATTCCGGGCGCGACCCAGCCAGGATTCTTTCTTGAATACCAATGTGTTCGCTGTGCAGGACCGTGGCCAGGGCCAGCCCCCCGTAGATCAGGGTGGACAAGATGTGCACCTGAACGGCGAGTTGCGCCTGCCCTACCAGATTCGCGGCGTGGCGGACATTGAATACCAGAGTTCTTTCGTCTTCCGTCTGGCGTTTGCACAAACTTTCAGCCAGGCAGTGAACACCGAGGTACGGTCGA
>JBFXAV010000494.1:0-2953 GCA_050183935.1 Candidatus Korobacteraceae bacterium
GCCCGTTTGGACTCCAGTCCACAGTTACAGCCGGCATTGTCTCCGCCATTGGCCGCAACATTGTTCCGCAGCGCCAGTTCCAAAGCTTTATTCAGACGGATGCTGCCATCAACCCTGGCAACTCGGGTGGCCCGCTCGTCAACATGGCTGGCGAGGTCATTGGCATCAACACCGCAATTATCACCGGCGGCAGCGGATACGAAGGCGTGGGCTTCGCCATGCCAGCCAACACCGTGGCCAGCGTTTATAACTCGCTGACCGGGCCGGAACGCAAGGTGGTCCGCGGCTCCATCGGCGTGGAGTTCAGTGGGCAGCCGAATCCTTCGGTCCAGCGTGTGTATGGCGTGAAATCCGGCGTCACCATCTTCAACGTGGTGGACGATAGCCCGGCCTCCCGGGCAGGACTGGAGGCCGGAGACACCATCACCTCCGTGGACGGCAAGGCTGTGGCAAATGGTGACGAACTAGTGAACATCATCGCCAACACCAAGCCCGGGTCTCAGGTAAAGCTGGGTTATGTGCGGGAGGGCAAGGAAGCCACCGCCACCGTGACGATTGCGGACCGCGAAAAGCTGTTCAGCAACCGTCTGGGAATGGCTACCGACCGCGAGGAACAGGGAGCGCCGACGGAAAGCAAGTTTGGCATCTCCGTAGAGCCGCTTACGCAGGAGATCGCGTCGCAACTGGGTCTGCGCCCGAACACCGGCGTGGTGGTCAGCGATGTCCGGTCAGGCTCGTTTGCAGAAGATATCAACCTGAGCCGGGGGGACGTGATTCTGGAGATTAATCGCCAGAAAGTTAACAATCCACAGGACTTCCAGAAGATCCAAGCCTCCATACAAAAAGGGCAGGATGTGGTTTTTCTGGTTCGTCCACGTGGACGCGACACCGGAACAGCCTTCTTGGGTGGGCCTCTGCCCTAGAGTTTCCGCGATAGGCACTTAAGTGCTAGAACAAGAGTTGCCCTCTGGCAGCCATAACGCTGGCAGATGACATCAAAATAGTGGAGAATTTCCCTCGGAGGGTAGTCCTGTTTTGGGATACTCTCCGGGGGATTTGTTTTCCGGCTCCGGCCATGCGTTGCGTGTTCACCGGGGTAATTAAGGCTTTTTGCACCGAGGTGATATTTGAGGTTTCTGGCCCGAAACTCAGCAGCGGCGACTTTAATCCTCTCGCTCACGCTGGCTTGCGTGGTTTCCCTCCGAGCGCAGGCCGCTGGCAGCAGCAACTCTCCGGCCAAGAAGAGTGCCACCGCCAAAAAGACCACATCCGCGACGCCGAAGAAGACGACTGCGCGCAAATCTTCTATTCGCCGGACGGCGAAAAGCTCCTGGCGTACCCGGCAGCGTGGCATGGAAGCCTCCCGCGTACGGGAAATCCAGGAAGCGCTGATTCGCGAGAACTATCTGGACGGCGTGCCGGACGGCGTTTGGGGCACAACCTCGCAGCAGGCAATGGCCCGCTTCCAGGCCGACAACGGATGGCAAAGCAAGGTCACCCCTGATTCGCGCGCTCTCATCAAGCTGGGCCTGGGACCGGATCGAACCTCAGTGATCAATCCCGAATCGCTTCAGTCCAGCCTGGCACCCCGCGGCTCCGCACAAGACTGAGACAGCGGCCCTCCTTAGAGACAAACAAAATCTGGTTCTGAAAGTAAGTTTTCCCTATTTTCTGGGAGCCGGGAAGTACGGGAGCGGCTCCCCGCGAACGATGGCCGCGGGATTCTGCTGCACGAGGATGTTCGCGATCTGTGCGCCGCAGATCTGCGCTGCCGCGTCGCGGCCTTCAGAAAGAATAGGAGGACGGCTGTTGATGCTGTGTGCGTCGCTGGCCAGCACGTGAACCGCATCGTGCCGCAGCAGCCACTCCGCCATGTCCTGCGCGCGCTTGCCCCAACGTCCAGTGAATGCTGATGCTGTTACCTGCACGATGCAGCCGTGCTGCACCCAGCGCAACACGCGCTCGGGAGTCCTCTGCAATAACGGATTGCGCTCGGGATGCGTCAGGATGGGGCGCAGCCCCCAATCCATGATCTCCTGAAGTTTGCTGGAAACGCCGGGCGGCACAGCGAAGTCGCTGAGTTCCACCAGCAGGTACGGAGTCGAACCGATGGTGTAGTTCTCGGGATGGTCGATCAGGCTTTCGAGATTCTCATAAGAAAAATGAAAGTCGCAGCCAAGGCTGAGCGATAGCTTTGGCTCGATCTGCCCGCCCAGCTCGTCCAGCAGTGAAGCAAACTCCACACGGTCGTAGGCATATTCGTGGTTGGCGTGCGGTGTTGCCACCATGTGCTCAATGCCGTCCTTCGCCGCCATGTGACACATGTGGACCGCCATTTCCCACGAGCGGGCGCCGTCGTCAACTTCCGGAAGAATATGGCTGTGGATGTCAACCATGCGGGGATTCAATGTAACACGCGAGGTCTCGGAACCGCAGGTATATGCGCGCCATTGGCGCTCTGCCGATTACAATCGTTTCGTGGCTTTGCTGAAGAACATCGTCGTAACGCTGGAGATGATCAAGTGGGAGCACTCCGTCTTCGCGCTCCCGTTCGCGCTGGCCGGAGCCATGCTCGCTGCGGAAGGCCTGCCGTCCGCAGCGAAACTTGGGTGGATTATCGTTGCCATGGTTTCCGCACGATCGGCGGCCATGGCTTTTAACCGCGTCGCGGATGCCGCCATCGACGCCGCTAATCCCCGTACGCGCACCCGCGCGCTTCCCGCCGGAGCGCTCTCGCGCCAGTTCGTCTACAGCTTCGTGCTGGTGTCGAGCGGTATGTTTGTTCTGGCGGCGGCGCAGTTGAACCGGCTGGCACTGCTGCTCTCGCCGGTAGCGCTCGCGGTGGTACTGTTCTATTCCTATACCAAGCGCTTCACGCGCTGGTCGCACCTGGTGCTGGGGTTCGCCTTGGGAATCGCCCCCGCCGCCGCATGGATCGCAGTTCGTGGATCGC
>JBFXAV010000495.1:0-2952 GCA_050183935.1 Candidatus Korobacteraceae bacterium
ACCCAATCGACCATGAAGTTGTGGCGGCGCTCTCGTTCGATAAACTTCTCAGCCTGATCAAGCAGCCACGCTAGGTCGTGTGAGCCGTTTGCCGCCACCACATCGTTGAGACGATCCAAAGCACCATCATGCTGGTGTTCATGCAGGCCCAAGGCGTCAATTTCCACGACCATTTGATCTCGGCTCGGTCCCGAGCCATAGCGGTCGATGTGCGTTTGGATAATGCTGAAGAGATGCTTTGCGTTTTGTGCAAAGTACGAATCCTTCATGTACGGCAGGACACGTTCAGCAAATTCCGGGTTTGTCATCAACGAAGAGAGTATGATGTCTTCGATCTCACTAGGCATGGCACACCCCGCTTGCCGCATAGCGACCACGCCCAACTCGTTGCAGAGGGCCATTCTTCGCCAGTCGTGCCAGTTGCCGTCGTGCCGCAGCTAGTGAAATGTCCAGCGCCGCAGAAAGTTGTTCGGCGGCTACATTTCCTCTGGTTTGGACGAACTCCACGATCCGATTGGCGGTACGCTCCCACTGAAGTCCGAGCGCTATCTGTCCAGCCTTACGTCTCCCACGACGTTGTTTCTGTTCAACTCGGCGGCGCTCCATGTACTTCTCTTCGATGATGCATAGAAAAGGTTCGACGAACTTGAACGATTCTGGGATGGTGACGTGGCGAAGCTGGTAGAAGTTGCCCTTGATGCCGTGCTTCTTCCACCACGCCACCACAACTTTCACAATGTCGTCTTCTTTCAGGCGCTTGCGCCAACAGTAGCAGCAGATGGTGTATTCGTACTGCGTGATCGTCGTCTGCTTGTCTCCGTATGTCCGATTCCAGAGCGCTCGGAAGCGCTCTCCCTCTCGACAGTGCCAGAGGTTGTTCTGTTCCGCCTCAGCTGGAAATGGAGAGAGCGTTCCACCGTTAAGATAACGGAGAGAACGCGTGAGAAAACAACGGAAGCACTACACGGCGGAAGAGAAGGTCGCCATCTTGAGGCGGCATTTGCTGGAACAGGAGCCGGTCTCCAAACTCTGTGACGAGTTCGGGCTGCAGCCAACGGTGTTCTATCGCTGGCAGAAGGAGTTCTTCGAGAACGGGGCGGCCGCCTTTCAGAGCAGGGCCCGGGGTAACGGACCAGCCGAGCAGGAGCGGATCGAATACCTGGAGAAGAAGATCCAGCGCAAGGATGAGGTCCTGGCTGAGCTGATGGGGGAGCACATCGCTCTAAAAAAAAGTCTTGGGGAACTCTAACCGGGGTCTGGGTGCCGCACGACGTGCGGGACCAGATCGTGGACTTCGTGCGGCGCTGGTCGGAGGCTAGCGAGATCGGCACCGGACGATTCATCGGGTGGCTGGGCGTGGCGGCCAGCAAGTTCTATTCCTGGCGCGAACGCTACGGCCGCGCCAACGAGCACAACGGGTGGGTTCCCCGCGACTTCTGGTTGGAGGATTGGGAGAAGCAGGCCATCATCGGCTTCCATCTGAAGAATCCGCTGGAGGGTTACCGCCGGCTGACGTTCATGATGCTGGACGCCGACATCGTGGCGGTGAGCCCGGCCAGTGTGTGGCGGGTGCTGGGCCAGGCGGGGCTGCTGCGCAAGTGGAACGGGAAGCCGTCCAAGAAAGGGACGGGCTTCGAGCAACCGCCCGCACCGCACCAACACTGGCACATCGATGTTTCCTACATCAACCTCGCGGGGACGTTCTATTATCTGTGCACGGTGCTGGACGGCTTCAGCCGCTTCATCGTGCACTGGGATCTGCGGCCGGCCATGACGGAGGGCGACATCGAGATCATTCTGCAAGCGGCGCGAGAGCAGTACCCACAAGCCAAACCACGGATCATCTCCGACAACGGGCCGCAGTTCATCGCGCGGGACTTCAAGGAGTTCATCCGCATCGCGGGCATGACGCACGTGCGCACGTCGCCTTACTATCCGCAGTCCAACGGCAAAATCGAGCGCTGGCACAAATCGCTGAAAAGCGAATGCATCCGTCCCGGCACTCCGCTGACGCCGGAGGATGCGCGACGGTTGATCCAGCAGTACGTGGACCACTACAACACGCTGCGGTTGCACAGCGCCATTGGATTCGTGACCCCAGCCGACATGCTGGCTGGACGGCGGAAAGAGATCCATGACGCTCGCGACCGGAAGCTGGAGGAAGCTCGGCGTCAGCGGCAACTGCGCCGTCAACAAGCGGCATGAGATGTGGAGTTACAATGGCTCTGCCAGGCTAAACGGAAGCGGGCTCTGCGGGGACGCAACCATGCCGAGGGATAACCTGGTGGGCTCATCGAGACGATGCAGGCGAGCGCGGAATTTGCCTTTCGCGCTCTTTCCCAAACCACATCGGATCGGTAGACCCAAATGCCTTGAAAATCCCCGCCCGAAGGGCGGAATGCTCGCTAACGGAGAACGCCCCCTCTCCATTTCACGCTGAGCCGGAACAGTCGTACACATAGAATTCTCCTGACCGTTCGTCGCCAGGCACCATCACAAACAGCAGCAGTCCTTTCGAATACTCGACCCAGTGGGCGACCACCGCTTCGGCCACCGTCAGGAAGGTTCCGACGATCTCGGTTACATCCCGTCCGGGGCGAACATTCATATCTCGGGTGTTGAGCACCTCGCTCGCGCTTACGTTCTGATCTCGAAACATCTGAGTTCTCCTTTTAAGTGAGTTCGTTGTGAGCAAGCACACGTCGGCCCTCGATCTTGCGTCTCGGGTAAGCGCCTGCCCTTTGGCTACGGGTTAGCGGCTGTCCGAACTGGGAGCCGCGGTAAGGGGGGATACGATGCAGTCGAAGAGCCTGCGTCGCTTATATAAAGGATGGGGCTGGGGTCAAACTGCCCTTCTTTGGGGCGCTTCGCTCTCGACCCGAAGAATAGGGATTGGGCATTCAACTAAGCGGCTAATTTGCTGAGCGCGGCCTCGAGTGTGGGAGCATCCGA
>JBFXAV010000496.1:0-2937 GCA_050183935.1 Candidatus Korobacteraceae bacterium
GGGCTGGCGCTCCAAGATTCTGCTCACCGGTGGAGACCGCATCCGCTGGATGAACGGTATGGTCACTAATAATATTCGTGACTTAGCGGTGAGCTCCGGCAACTACAACTTCCTGCTGAGTCCACAGGGCCGCATCCAGGCAGACATGTACATCTACAATCGCGGAGAATACCTGCTGGTGGATACGGCGCGCTGGCAGGCCGCGAAGGTGCTGGAACTGTTCGAGAAGTTCATCATCATGGATGACGTGGAGGTCACGGATGCCTCCGACAAGCTGTCCGCCATTGCAGTACAGGGACCGAATGCTCGCGAAGTTCTATCGAAGGCCGGATTTCAGACTGAAGGGGTAGAGCCGCTCAAGGTTGTTGACCATGCCTGGGGAGAGGCGGGGTATTCGATCACCCGCATGGCAAGTAATGTTTCCGAAACCTATGAGCTTTGGATGTCTCCCGCGAACCTTCCTTCTGCGTGGAACGCCCTGATTTCCGCTGGCACTCAACCGGCAGGGACGACCGCGCTGGAAATGTTTCGCGTGTGGGCTGGCATCCCTCGCTATGGGCAGGATATCCGCGAACGCGAGCTTCCGCAGGAAACCGAGCAGGCCCAGGCGCTGCACTTCAGTAAGGGTTGCTATGTTGGGCAGGAGATCGTTGAGCGCATTCACGCGCGCGGGCAGGTTCATCGCAAGTTTTCCGGTTTTGTGGTTGAAGGCGCGCCCCCGGAACTTGGCACGAAGATCCTGACCGCTGGCAAAGAAGTCGGGGAGATTACCAGCGCCCTCTCCGTACCCGCCGCGAATGGCAGAAAGACCGTGGCGCTTGGCTATATCCGGCGCGAAGCCGGAGTTCCGGGAACCTTGGTGCAGGCTGGCGAAACCATCGCAGTCGTAAGCACCGCTCCTTTTGACAATCTGTAGCCCGTAGAATGGCAACCGAACATGAATAAAAATCGAGAACCAGAGTTCACCGTCACCGACCGCCGCCGGTTTACCTCAGAGGGTGCGTCGCCCGCGGAGCGTCCCGCTGAAGAAAGCGCTCCCGAGCTGCAATCCGAGACACCAAAGCAGGAAGCTGTGGCCGCGGCTCCTATTTCGCAGCCAGAACCCCAGGTTGCACCTCCGGAGCCAGTTTCGTTCGCAGCAGAACCCGCCGGGGAATCGGAAGCAGCACCGGAATATGAAGCGCCCAGCCTCGAAGAGCGCAAGGCGCAGGAGGATGCGTTCCAGGCCTCCACTCGCCAGCTCGACCAGCAGATGGAGTCCGCGCTTGGTGGCCGCCAGATGCAGGACCTGCAGATGAGTTTTGAGCGCTTCGTCGCCTCCATTTACATGAGCGCTCTCATGCAGCTCGGGCTCATGCGCGAGCAGTCCGGCCCGCCGCCGCAGGTGGATCTGATGGGAGCGCGGCAAACCATCGATACGCTTGCCATTCTTGCCGACAAAACCAAGGGCAACCTGACCATGCAGGAAGAGAATTTGCTTCAGAATTGCCTTTACGAACTTCGCATGGCGTATGTGGAGGTCACCAACGCAATTACCCGGGCCCCGCAGCCTGGAACGGGAGGCCCGGGCCGCCGTCCATGAAAGCCAAGCTCACCGTGCTGGGCAGCGGCACCTCCATGGGCGTGCCCACCATCGGCTGCACGTGTGCGGTATGCACTTCGGCGGACCCCAACGACCGCCGCACGCGCCCCTCGATTCTGGTCGAGTACGACTCCCACCGAGTCCTGGTGGACACTACACCCGACTTCCGCGAGCAGGCGATTCGCGAAGGTCTCCGCCAGCTCGATGCGGTGCTTTATACACACGCACATGCCGATCACATCCTCGGCCTTGACGATCTGCGACCGCTCACTTTTTACGGATCGGAAAGGCTGCCGTTGTACGCTCAAGAAGCAGCCGTAAACCGTATCCGCCAGATGTTTTCCTACATCTTCGACGGCAATTACAAATATGGTGGACTCGCTCGTGTTGAACTCAACGTGATGAACGGCCCGGTAGAGATCCATGGCGCCCGCTTCATTCCCATACCTGTATTGCATGGCGATGCCGAAATATGCGGCTTTCGCTTCGGATCGGCGGCTTACCTCACCGATTTCAGCGACATCCCGGAAAGTTCTCTGCCGCTGCTTGCGGGCCTCGACGTGCTTTTTCTCGACGCCCTGAGGCACAAGCCGCACCCCACGCACTCCACCGTGTCAAACTCCTTGGGCCTGGTGGAACGCATCCAGCCAAAGCGCGCGTTTTTTACCCATATCTCGCACGACCTGTCTCATGCCGAGACAAACGAAAAACTCCCTCCCCATGTACGTCTGGCCTACGACGGGTTGAAACTGGAATTTGAAATCTAGAAACAATTCATGAAGATTTTCCGCCATCTCGAAGACGTTCCCGCCGATTTTGGTCCTACAGTGGTTTCCGTCGGCAACTTTGACGGCGTGCATCACGCCCATCGCAGCCTGATCAACACCATGGTCGAGAGCGCGCGGACACTTGGTGCACGCTCGGTAGCAGTCACCTTCGATCCGCACCCAACGCGAATTTTGCAGCCCGATTCTGCCCTCAAACTGCTCACGCCCACACCTGTCAAACTTGAGCTGTTGGCGCAGACCGGCCTTGATGCTGTGTTGCTGCTTCCCTTTTCCCGCGACCTTTCCGTCATCCCTGCGCGGGAGTTCGTCCGCCAAATTCTGGTCGATGCCCTCCACGCTCGCGAAGTTCACGAAGGCTTTAACTTCCACTTCGGCCACAAAGCCGAAGGCAATGTGGACCTGCTCCAACGCCTCGCCCCGGAGTTCGGCTTCACGGTACAAGCCTACCCTCCCATGCGCTCGCACGGCGAGGTGGTCTCCAGCAGCCGCATCCGTGAATTGCTCCAGCAGGGGGCTGTCACCCGCGCGCGACAACTTCTCGGCCGTCCGTTCTCCATCGTCCACACT
>JBFXAV010000497.1:0-2936 GCA_050183935.1 Candidatus Korobacteraceae bacterium
CACACTCCGGGACGCGGACGCGGCTACGGCAGCAAGTACACCGTCCCTACGATTAACCTAAGCCGCTATGAAGAGATGGCCCCGCAGGATGGTGTGTACGTCACCCAGACGCGCGTTGCCGGGGAGTGCTTCGAGTCGGTAACTAATATTGGCAATCGACCGACCTTTGGCGACGACCTGTTTGCGATTGAAACCCACTTGCTGCGCTTCCATCCCATCGAGCTCACCCCGGAAACCCGCGTGGAGATTGTCTTCCTGAAACGCCTGCGCGCTGAGATCAAGTTCCCTTCCGTCGATGCCCTGCGCCTGCAAATTGCTCACGACGTCCGCCGAGCGCGCCGCTACTTCCATCTGGCGGGTATGACTAGCTAATCGTCACCCAAGACGAAAGACGAAGTCGCGCCGGGACAGCATCTCCGCCTCTTGTTTTCTTTACCTTGATGATTGTGTAGACCGCCGCCGGAGCATCGACCAGCCACCACCGTAGCGCGTCGTGGTTTCTCCATGCACCAGTGAGAGCGCCAGAACCGCGGAACCTGCCACCAGGCTATTCAGGGTTTCGGCGTTCCCATAGGACAGAATCCAAGGAGCAAGCAGAAGCCAAATGGCGGACGGCAGATTCGCCAGCCTGAGGCCGCGGGTAACCTCCCAGACTGCAACCAGTGCGAACATTGCGATGACTGGCCCCACGATGCGGTCGTTGGTTCGCGCTGCCCCGTGATAATGCAGCACAGCCGGAGCGGCCATCAGCCAGATGCCGATTCCGGCGCTAAGCAGCTGCGCGTACATCCTGCGCCTCCTCGCGTCCCCAGAAGACGCCCCAAAGATTGCCGCCCTGGTCGCGCACGCGCCGCAGATGCTGGAGGCTGGCCAGCAATTCGTCCATCGCAGGACCGATCATCAGCACCGAAATGACCGCTGACGCGAGGCACAAGGTACACCACGCGCCGAGAACTGTGGGCTGAAGAACTACCAACAGAACACTCACAAAGCCCAGCGGACCAACTGCCAGTCCAAAGACGATAACCATCCACGGCATTGTGCGCCAGCGAGCCCGGCCGCCAATGAGGCCGGTTACAGCATCCGCCAGGTAACCCAGTGCTCCCAATGCTGCATCCGGGATGGGTAACACGTGTGAGATGCCAGAATTGAGAATTCGCTCGCTGCCGTCCCCAAAGAACGGCTCCCAAACTCTGGTCACAATCCTCCACTGGTACAAGGCGAGGTAGGCGGCAATCACAAAGCCAATGACGGCCAGCACCACAATTGGAATCCGCTGCGGCCATGTAGAGGGGTTGTAATCCCAGCCAGGAGGAATAGCATCACGCGACACGATGAAGCCTCCCTGCTGCGGGAATCTTTTCCCTGGTTGTGAACAGCGCCGCGGCCACAATCCCAGCTAATGTCCCGAGGCCAATCGCTCCCCGGTGCATGCTCGCCCAAAGAACTGGGCTCCTGTAAGTGGAACGATGGTCAAATACGCCGTGCGCGCCGTGATCTCCGGGGATAGGCTCCCAAAGATTGTCTGGCTGGTTCGGATCACGAGGCTCGGAAGTTTGTTGCGATTCAAACCCGCTTTGTGCCAGGTATCGGTCCGCGTACCCAGGAAGAATCTTGTTTCCCACAATGGCGCGGATGGTTGGCCACTCCACCCATAGCTCCCGGCGCTGGTGGTGGGCTGCCCAGTAGATCGCACGGGCTGCGACCTCAGGCTGGTAAATCGGAGGAACCGGTTGCGCCTTGCGCGGCAGGCGGCTCTTTACCCAGCCGAACTGCGGAGTATTATGCGCCGGCAGGTGAACCATTGCGATCCTTACATTGCTGCCATCGTGCATCAGCTCTGTGCGAAGTGAATCTGTAAATCCACGCATGGCGTGCTTGGCCGCACAATAAGCGGATTGCAACGGAATTGCCCGATACGCCAGCGCCGAGCCCACCTGCACAATGGCGCCACGATCGCGCGGCTGCATCCGGCGCAGCGCTGCCAGCGTCCCGTGCACCGCACCCAGGTACGTAACCTCGGTGACGCGGCGATACTCTTCCTCCTTCATCTCCTTAACTGGCGAGAATACTGACAGCATGGCATTGTTCACCCACACATCGATGGGCCCTAGCGTCTGTTCCACTTCCGCTGCTGCTTCCTCCATGCGGTGTGCGTCGGCAACGTCACAGGGCAAGACCAAAGCGCGCCCCCCGGCACGCTCGACTTCAGCGCGAGCCGCATTCAAGCCATCCGTTCCGCGAGCAATCAGCCCGATCCATGCGCCATGACGTGCAAACTCACGGACCGTCGCCCGGCCAATGCCCGCCGAGGCTCCAGTAATCACTACGATCTCAGGTTTTCGCGTCGCCAAGGATTCCCCCTGTTTTCTACGACGCCAGAAGTTGGCGGGAGGATAGCCAACATTCGAAATCACCCCCGAAGACGTAGTTCCCTACTTCTCCTTACACAGTGGAACGGAGACGCGGTTCCTGGCTTCCCTGCTACAATCCGCGACCATGCCGGTCACGGCCCCGGTTCGACTCTCGGAGATTACGTCTGTACAGAAGCGCACCCTGCTGGCCGCGTCACTGGGCTGGATGCTCGACGCCTTCGACGTCATGCTCTACGCCATGGTGCTGGCCGAGGTCATGCAGGCACTCGGCATGAGCAAAGCCCAGGCCGGCGTTCTGAACACGCTGACTCTGGTGGCCTCCGGTATGGGAGGCGTCCTGTTTGGTTTCCTCGCCGATCGCATTGGCAGGGCGCGCGCGCTCATGTTCAGCATCCTGACCTACTCCCTGTGTTCGTTTGCCTCAGGATTGGCTACCAGTATCCCCATGCTCGCCTTCTTTCGCTTCATTCTCGGCCTGGGCATGGGAGGCGAGTGGAACACCGGCGCTACTCTCGTCGCCGAAACCTGGCCAACGCACCTCCGGGCCAAGGCAATCTCGGT
>JBFXAV010000498.1:0-2924 GCA_050183935.1 Candidatus Korobacteraceae bacterium
GTGCACTCGCGCCTGCCGCGCGCCGCGCGCGGGGAGAGTTCGCATGGGGTTTGATGACTTTCACGGAAATCGTGACACCGTGGGCCGCTTGCGGGGCATGCTGCTGCGCGACCGCTTCCCGCATGGCGTGATTCTTTCAGGCGCCGACGGCTCCGGAAAGTACACGCTGGCGATGATGCTGGCCAAGTGCGTGAACTGCCTTGCGCCTCCGGCGGGAGAGTTGCCGGATTTTTGCGGGCGCTGCTCCAATTGCACCCGTATTGCGCAAGCCGATGACCTGGATGCCCGCTTTGCCGAAGCCGTGGAAGCGCGCGAAGCCCTGCGCGAAACCGACAAGAAAGAAACCCGCATTCTGGTGCAGACGCACCCGGATGTGCTCGTGATTCCGCCCGACCCTCCGCAGCTCCTGATTAAGGTGGATCAGGTGCGGCATGTGATCGCGAGCATTTACTACCGGCCGTCCGATGGGCGCCGTCGCGTGTACATCTTCACCGCTGCGGCTTTCATGAAAGAGGCGGCCAATGCTCTTCTGAAAGTACTCGAGGAGCCTCCAGAGTTCGCGACGCTGTTCCTGCTGGCACAGAATCCGGGCGCGCTGCTGCCCACGATTCGCTCGCGCTCGATCAGTTTTGCCCTGACTCCGCTTCCCCTGGAAGAGATTGAACGCCAGCTTGCGAAGGCACATCCGGAGTGGAAACCCGCCGAGCGCCTTCTGGTGGCCCGCCTCTCCGAGGGGGCCGTGGGCCGCGCCCGGAATTTTGACTTAAAGGCTTACCTCGCCGCTCGCCAGGATGCGCTCACACTGCTCTCTACGGCGGTGCATCCGGATGACCATTCTGCCCTGTTCCGTGCAACGGAAACGTACCGCGCCGGCGCCGAGGGAAAAGAAAAGGCCGACCGCCTGCTGAGCGCAGCATTTGGACTGCTGGAGGACCTGCTGCTGCTGAAATCCAATGCTCCTGACCTGGTGCGCAACGTGGACCTTGCGAAGGAACTGGGACGCATGGCTGCGACGGTGGATTTCGGTTGGATTAGCCGTGCGTCGCAGCTCCTGAATGAAGTGGAAACCGGCATGCGCCGAAACCTGCTGCGCTCGCTTTCGCTGGATGCTATGGTCGCAGGCCTGGAGCGCGAGGCAGGGTGAAGCGCCGTTATCCCACAAGCGTGGAAGGATCGCAGCTCTGGGCAGATTACCTTCGTGGCTGGAGGCATCGCACAGTGTGAACATTACGGCGCTAGATCGTTTTGGCATTGCTTGCCGCTGCTGTCTAGCTCCCACATCACTGTGTTAAGATTGAAACGAAATCACGCGGCACACGAGCCGCCGTGAGTCTGCAGTACCCTCATCTGAGATTCCGAAGGGCGCGTAGCTCAACTGGCAGAGCAACTGACTCTTAATCAGTAGGTTGTAGGTTCGATTCCTACCGCGCTCACCACATGTACCCCTCAAATTTGCTGCCTGCCGGTATAATCCAGAGTCATTCGGACAACTGAAATCCTGCCTGCGGGAATTCTGAATGCCTAAGAAATTCTGGAGACGCATGAAGAGACAATGGATTGCGACGTTCTGTCTGATCGCGGTAGTAGTTTCACTGATCCCGGCTCGGACTTACGCCCAGGTGAATGCTGGCGATCAAAAGCCGGAACCCACCGTGCCCTTCAAGATGACCCCGGTGGCGACGTTCGAGTTGCCGTGGCGGCTGGCCTTCCTGCCCGATGGCCGGATGCTGGTGACTGAAAAGATCGGTCCCGTTTGGCTGGTGAGCCAAGACGGCCAGAAGATCTTTGTTGGCGGCACACCTCCGGTTTATTGGCAGGGCCAGAACGGAATGCTCGGTGTGTTCGTCTCTCCCAAGTACGCTACGGACCAGAGCATTTATCTCACCTATGCCGAACCGGGTGACTACGGTGGTGGCCTGGCGCTGGCGCGCGCTCGCCTGAACGTTACCGCTACCTCCGCCAGGCTGGAACAATTCGAGGTGATATGGCGCCAGTTGCCCAGAGGCAAAGGCGGCCAGGAAGGCGCGCAGATCGCCTTCTCCCCCGATGGCCAGTATCTGTTCCTTACCGTGGGCGACCGCCAGCGTTTCACTCCGGCCCAAGATCCCAACCAGCCTGAAGGCAAGATTTTGCGTTTGACGTTGGATGGCAAGCCCGCGCCGGGGAATCCGAATTTTGGCAAGACTGGCGCGTCCAGCATTCCGCTGATCGATCCGCCTAAGGACACGGAAGCTGCAAAAACCGCCCCTGTGGTGAGCACTTACACCTTTCCTGGACCCAATCTGACGCCGGCTGAAACCTGGACCTCCGGCCATCGCACTCCTTACGGCATGGCGTTCGCGCCCAATGGAGAATTGTGGGAGATTGAGCATGGTCCGCGGGGCGGTGACGAGTTAAACCTGATTGAGAAGGGGAAGAATTACGGCTGGCCATTGGTTTCCTATGGCATGAACTACAACGGCGTTCCGATCCCCAACCATGACACGCGACCCGAATTCACCAAGCCAGTCATTTATTGGAATCCGGTAATCGCCCCCGGCAACCTGATGTTCTACACCAGCACCCAGACCTTTCCGCAGTGGAATGGCAGTGGCTTCATCAGCGGCCTGGGAACAAAATCCCTAACTCGCATCGTGCTTGACGGCAAGGGTGGAGCCAAAACCGCAGAGCGGTGGGATGTGGGCCACCGCATCCGCGATGTGGAGCAAGGACCTGATGGCTCGCTCTGGATGCTGGAAGACGCAAATCCCGGTGCGCTCTTTCATGTCACGCCCAAGTAACAGTGCGCGCGTGTCTTGACGAAACGGCTTACTTTGAAGTTGGTAAAGCAGCTGCTGCTACAGTAACCCCAGACGAGCAAAATTCGTCTGGGGCATTGTACTTTCCGCAGACAGTGGCGTGGACTTGGACACGCCGCCAGTCAC
>JBFXAV010000499.1:0-2921 GCA_050183935.1 Candidatus Korobacteraceae bacterium
GATGCAGGCGCATCTTGTGGCACTCGCCGATGGCGGGGACTTTCCCATTGCAACTCCCGAACCCCCAGATCTCTCCGGCTTCGTGGCCAGTCTTTCCAGTTCTTGGCGAGCGGGCGAGGTCCGACCGACGTTTTCCGTCGGGGCGAAGCCGCGCTACCTGCGCAGTCTACAATCCGTGATTCACACCGATGTTTCACATATGCCTAAGAAGGACGCGGCACCTGCGGCTGCTACGCAGCCGCCGCCCGGGCTGCATACGCAAACTCTGCCTTCCAAGGCAGCCATGAAGATTTCTGAACGGCCTCGGCTAATTTATGCCGAACCCGGCAAGCACGTATACCACGCGTTCACGATGATCTGGCCATTAGTGTGCCGTCGCCTCGAAGGATTTCCGAATATCACCACTGCACAACTGTTCGATGAGCTCTGCATCCAATTTCCAGGACGCTTTCATCCGAAGCACGTAAATCGACTCGCAAAGCTCGTGAAACAGTGGCGACAGGAGGCGCGTGCTCGGGGCGTCGTGATCGCGCGGCCCAAATACCGTCGCTTCAGTAACGGGCCCCGCGGACATGGCCCTGGCCCACAGAGTTGCACAGCTCACTGGCCTGAAATGCTTGAATGGCTGGAAGAGCATCCGGATCAGACCGCAGTAGAACTGCTTACCGAATTCCAAGCACGTTATCCAGGACTTTACCGCCGCAGCCATCTTCGTACGCTGCGGCGTCGCCTGCAAGTCTGGCGCCGAGAGGCCATTCAGCGGTTGATCTGCACGATGCAGGAACATACCCACGATGTCAGCTCTGGAGTAAGAGCGTGATGGCCATCGTCAAACGCACAACTGCGCTTCTGCCGCATTCGGCGGCAGACTGCGCTTGGGCTTAGGCTCAATGAATGGCCGGCAGATACTACAAGCCTCAGCGCTCCCGGTAACATCACTCGTGAGGCATGCGGTAACAAAATTACGTGAGGCAATACGGGGGAGTTGTGCAAAAGTGGTCAAGGCTAAGGCTTACGCTGCCTTCCTCAATTGATCTTTGCGCGCTTCCCGCAGCAAGTCCATGTTGAGATAGCGATGGTCCTCGAGCCAGCTTTCGTGTGTTTCCACGCACAAGGCCCGGATCAGCCGCATGCAACTGGCCACGTTGGGAAAGATGCGCACCACCCGTGTCCGCCGGCGCAGCTCCTCGTTCAGCCGCTCCAGCATGTTGGTGCTCTTCAAGTGCTTGTGATGCTGGCGCGGTAGCCGGTAGAAGGTCAGCGTGCTGCCGATGTTCTCTTCCACCCAGTCAGTCAGCTTGGGATACTTGCGCTGCCAGCGGCTGAGCCACGCCGCCAAGTCGTGCTGCGCTTCGGCCACATTGCGCCGGGCGTACAGCCAGCGCAGCTCCTGCAGGCAGTCGTCGTCGCCTTTGCGCGGGAGGTAGTCCAAGGCATTGCGCAGAACATGCACGTAGCAGCGTTGCCAGGCCGCCTCCGGCAGGATTTCCGCGATCGCCTTGCGTAGCCCCGCGTGGTCATCTGAGACGGCAAGCTCGACGCCGCGCAGGCCTCGTTGCTTGAGCCCGAGCAGAAACTCCCGCCAGCTGGTCTGGCTTTCCCGGTTGGCCAGCTCGACGCCGAGTACCTGCCGCTGCCCCTCCCAGTTGATCCCGATTGCCAGGAGCACCGCCTGGCTCTGGATGATCCCGTCGTCGCGCACTTTCTCGTACCGAGCGTCCACAATCAGATACGGATACTCCTCGGTCAGCCGGCGCTGGGCAAACTTGGTCAGCCCCTCGTCCAGCCCCTTGTTGATCGCGCTAATCGTCGACGCCGCAAAGCTGTGTCCGCACAGCTCCTCGGTGATCGCCTTCACCTTGCGCGTCGACACCCCTTGCACGTACATCTCCACCAAGCCTGACACCAACGCCTTCTCGCTGCGCTGGAAGCGCTCAAACAGCGACGTCGAGAACTCGCCGGACCGGTCGCGCGGGATCCGCAGCTCGATCTTCCCGACGCGCGTCACCAGGCCTCGCTCGTAGTACCCCGCCCGATAGCCGACCCGTGTGCCGTTGCGTTCCCCGGGCGCCGCGCCCAGGAACTCCGTCATCTCCGCCTGCAGGATCTGGTCCAGCGCCTCTTTCACCAGCGCTTTCAACAAATCCCGATCCTGCGCTACCAGCACTTCTAACCGCGGCCGGACTGTCTTAAGCTTCCTCTCGGTCATGGTGTGGCCCTCGCAAAAGGGTTCGGTTGGTCTAGACACCTAACCTCATACCATGACCACTCCCGCCTTCCTCAACAGGCGGTTCTGCACATAAACTCGAACACTACTGCAGCGCATCGGCCTTGCGCTCCATCAGGCGCACTAGAGTCCAGTTGATAGCATCCCGAAGGTTCCTTCATCGCCGCGCCCGTAGACACGTCCGGATCAGCTACTTGACACAGACACCGACCCGGCTTTGAATGGTCCGCGCGGTTCCGAAGTCCTATCCTTTGGATCGATGCCGCTCCTTTCATAGTCGCTATATCAAAAGCGCTCGTTCTGGGCGAGCCGGCGATGCGACGTGATCGCAGAGATGCAAGGACCGCTTCGTCGAAAGCGGCAACACTCAAGTACGACAGGCACGACGGAGCCGGCGGTCGAGGGCGCAGGGAGGTAATGCACTGAACCCTCAAAACGACACTACTCGCGCCGCACTTCACCCGCTGGTTTGTCCGTTCGCATTCCCTTGAACGTCGGATGACGAATATGCCCATCCGGTGTCCATTCGGTGAAAGCGACCTCGGCAACTGCTACTGGACGCACCCACCGCTCACTTCCTGCCGCACGCTTGCTCCATCTTCCCTTCGTCGGAGCGAATTCGGAGTCGAACGGAGAATCTTCGACCTCGTGCTTTTCCATGCTACGCAGATTTGCAGGGGCAAGCAGTGAGTCC
>JBFXAV010000500.1:0-2908 GCA_050183935.1 Candidatus Korobacteraceae bacterium
CGCCTGCTGCTTCCCGTGGATCACGTAGTCGCGGCCAAGCTCGCTCCGGATGCGGCATCCCAGGCCATTGCAGAAGGCCAGCCCATCCCCGCGGACAAGATGGCACTCGACATAGGCCCCAAAACCGCAGGAATGTTCGCCGCTGAGATCGCAGCTGCCAGGACCATCGTCTGGAACGGTCCCATGGGCGTCTTTGAGCTGGAGCCCTTTGCCGCCGGAACCCGCAAGGTTGCGGAAGCCGTGGCCGCAAACACCAAAGCCATTTCCATTGTCGGTGGGGGAGACAGCGTGGCGGCCGTCAAGATGGCCGGAGTGGAAGACAAGATCACGCACATTTCCACCGGTGGAGGCGCATCGCTGGAGTTCCTGGAGGGAAAGAACCTGCCGGGAGTGGATGCCCTGACGGATGCCAGGTAGGCCCGCGCCTGGAAAGCACGAATCACTGAACCCGGAGTTTTATGCCACGCAAGAAACTGATTGCCGCCAATTGGAAGATGTACAAAACCCCCGCCCAGGCTCGTGAATTTCTTCAGGCTTTTGTGCCGCTGGTGCGCGACCATCAACGCGACGAGATCGTTGTATGTCCGCCCTTTCTTGACATTGCTGCTGCTGTGGACGAAGCCCGTGGCTCGAACGTTTCCATCGGGGCTCAAAACCTCTACTGGGAAAAAGAAGGTGCTTTTACCGGAGAAATTTCCGCTGGCATGTTGGTAGCCTGCGGGTGCTCGCACGTCATTATTGGGCACTCCGAGCGCCGCCAGTATTTTGGCGAAACTGACGATACCGTCAATGCTCGCCTAAAGGCCGCTTTGGACACGGGACTTACCCCCATCGTCTGCGTGGGAGAAGTGCTGGAAGAGCGCGAGGCCGGGCTCACCGAGGACGTGCTTCGCCGCCAGTGTACCCGCGCGTTTCGCGGAATCTCCGGTGAGCGCGCGGCCAAGCTCACCGTTGCCTATGAACCGGTATGGGCCATAGGAACCGGCAAGACCGCCACTCCGCAGCTTGCAGCAGAGGCTCACGTGGTAATTCGCGCCGAAGCTGCCCGTGCTTTTGGAGACGAACTCGCCCGTAATCTTCGCATCCTCTATGGCGGCAGCGTTAAGCCGGAGAACGCAACATCCTTGATGTCGGAAGAAGAAATTGACGGCGCGCTCGTTGGTGGCGCCAGCCTTGATCCGAAGTCGTTTGAAAAGATCGTGAAGTGGTAGGAACAGGCCCTAGTGCGTCATTGCATACAGTACGTAGTTGATTCCCAGGCGAAATCCCAGTGACGCTATCGCCTCGGGATAGTTGGGATCGTCCGCAAACTCCCAAGCATCGCCTACGTCCATATTGAAGCAGATCGCCACCTGGATGCGGCCCTTGTCGTCAGCCAGCGCGCGCCAGTACGGCACCTTGCCGTCGCGCTCGTATCCCGGGCCGTGCACAACATTCGCCCCGGGAATCGGGCCGCGCTCCTTCAGGTCATAGACAACGTGAAAAATAGGATGGTCGTTGGGAATGTCGGTCACCGTTCCATTCGGAACAACTTTTGCGAGACCCGCCATGAACCGCGACCACTCACGCTCTCCGTGGAAATCATCAATCAGAAGAAATCCGCCGCGCTCCAGGTACTTACGCAGGCGTGCTGCCTGCGAATCGTTGAGCACCCAGTCACCGCCGGAGACCACGAAGATCCATGGCCAGTCAAAAATTTCATCACTGTCGATATCAACAATATGCTCGCTGGAACGCGCCTCCACGCGAGTCAATCGCCGCAGTCCCTGGATGAATTGGCGATCCGCCTTGTTGGCATCGATCCCCCATGCGGCATAGGCGCCCCGGTCGTAGGGAGAGCGGTAGCGCAAGCGCCCGAACGCAAACTCTGTCTCCTGCATGGCATCCGGAGGATCATCCACAGGATCCTGCATTTCGTGTTCGTACATTGCCCAACGTCGCTGCCCGCGCCTGTTCTGGGCAGCGCTCAACAGCACTGCCACCGTGAGGGCCACGAGCAACGCCGCGAGAATCCGCCGGGCGGTCATGCCGACTATTCTACGTTGATTTGAGCAATGGTACGCGCCCGTCTGTAAAGTACGACGCTGTCGCTAAGCGCGACAGCCCGTAATTTTGGGCTGTTATAATCAGGAGACGCGGTGGGAGTAGCTCAATCGGCAGAGCACTGGACTGTGGCTCCAGATGTTGCGGGTTCGATTCCCGTCTCCCACCCCATGACGTTCCCCCTCACGCCGCCGGAGCCATGGATCTCTGAGCTGCCTGCTGTATAAAGCGCTTCATGACAGTGGCCCACATAACCTTCTTACGCAACGCGCTTTCTTTACCACCGCGGCCTTGCGCGAACATTCCAAGAAGCGTCTTCATTTTTAACACTCGTAACAGTGCCTGATCCTGCTGGCTTGCGCCATAAGCTTCTACGAACTCTTCCTGCACCTGCACGGTGATGGAACGGTTACAGAACGGATACTTCTCCAGCGCCTCCACCGCTCCCAGAAACATGGCAACGTCGTGGAGGGAACTCCCATTCATTGTCATGTGCGAATAATCGGTAAACCCCATGCCGGTCTCGCACAGAATTACGTTCAAGGGAGTGAAGTCGTTGAGAACCGCCGAACTCTGGGTGGTCCTTCGGCCGCGTGTCAGGATTGCACGAGCTCCGGAGATAATGGTACGAATCGCCTGGTCGTCTAAACCTTCTCCACGGCAGCTTTCGCATAGACGTTCCGTGTCACTCAGTACTTCTGTGCCGTCGAACGGAACCGAACCTGCCGCGGTGGCGCGATGGAAACTGCGCAGCCACGCGCCTGCCTGTGCCGCCGCTGTCCGTAACGTCTTGTGGTCGGCATACCCTGGCAGCAGGGCGGCTTTCATGATGATGGATTGCAACGGCAACCCAACCAGCTTTTCC